>JAIVJN010000200.1 GCA_020200025.1 Acidobacteriota bacterium
ACGGCCGGGTGAGAAGTTTCGCAAGAGACTCAGGCCCACTGCGAGCTTGGTGAGCCGCGGGCTTCGGCCGGCGTCGGAGATGACCTGAGCGTCTTTCAAAAACTGGTCGACGTTGATGAAGGCCGATACGGGCGCCCACGCTTTCGTGGTCTTACTGACCATGAAGGCCGTGCCCACGCCGCAGTTGGGATGGCAACCGCACTTGAGCGTCCCCCAGTCGGCGCCCGGTCCCTGCAGCAGGTCGGTGACGTCGGAGATGGGACCAGACGCGGACAGCGGAAACCAGTCGCGAAGCGGTTCGGTGACCCCGGTCTGCCGCTTCACGTCGTGGGCGAGGTGCGAGAGCGTATAGCGCCGCGCGTGGCGGTCGGCGTCGCTGATGTCTTCGTCACGACCGGTGAACGAGACCGGCTGAAACGAGACGAAGCTGATCTTGTCGCAATTCTCGAGGGCGAACTTGATGATCGGGCCGACCTGATCATTGTTGATCCCGTTGAGAATCGTCACCACCAGGCAGACGTCGATGCCGGCCGCGTGCAGGTTCTCGATGGCCTGCAACTTCACGTCGAAAAGGTTGGCCACTTTGCGATGGGCGTTGGCCTCTTCGCCGACCCCGTCGAACTGCAAGTAGGCGATACGTAAGCCCGCCGCGTGCGCCGCGCGGGCGAAATCCGCCTCCTGGGCGAAGCGAATGCCGTTGGTGGCCGCCTGAACGCTGAAGTAGCCGACGCCGCGAGCGTAGCGGATCGCGTCGAGGAACAGCGGCGAAATCGTCGGCTCACCGCCCGAGAACTGGACGGTCATCTGCCGCCGGGGCTTCACCGTGATCGACGCGTCGAGCAGTCGCTTGACCTCATCCAGATCGAGCTCGTGCACATACCCGACCTGGTTCGCGTCCATGAAGCACGGATCGCACATCATGTTGCAACGGTTGGTCAGGTCGATCGTGAGCACCGCGCCGCGTCCATACTGGATCGACGAGGTGCCGTGATCGTGGAGGCCGGGGGCGACCGCCCGGAAGTCGCGACCGGGATAGAGCTGTTCCATCCGCTCGAGAAACGCCGGATCGATGGCGAGCGTGTCGGTGAACGTGCCGTGGTCTGGACAGGTCTTCTCGATCACCACCCGTCCGTCGCGCTCGATGATGTGGGCCTTCACTTCGCCGACGTGAGCGTTGACGAGCGTGTCGACGGAGTCCTGGCCCGCCAGGATACGCTCGCGCGCCACTTTCACACAGGCGGGGCAAAGGGAGTCGGTGGTCCGCGGCCAGCCAAGGGCAGGCTTCGTGCGCTCCTGGCTCTTCAGAAGCGGCGCGGCCGACCACTTCGGCTGCAACGCTCTCGGGGCTGGGTAACGGCGGTTGAACGCTTGGAAGAGCGGCCACGCCATGCGCGCCGCGCCTGCGAGCGCATGCTCAACCGGCTTCCACCCGTTCATCCGACCGATCCTCCTGCGCTCGAGGCACCCGCTGCCGGGCCGTCCATTTACCGCCGAGCGGGCCTACAAAATGAAGCGAGACTATAACATACCGTCACGCATCGCTTCGAGCGCGGCCGCGGCGAGCTCGGTCAGTCGACGGTGATCCGTCTTGCCCCGGTCGGTGAGCGGGATGGCGTCGAGGAAGACGAAGGCGCGCGGAATCTTGTAGGGGGCCAGCCGCTCGGAGCAGAATCGGCGGATCTCCACCGTGGACGGCGCGACGGCGCGGGCCACCAGGCACGCAATCAGCCGCTGGCCGCGACGCGCATCGGGCAGGCCGAGCACCCGAGCGTCCGTGACGGCCGGCAATTGCCGAAGCACGAGCTCGACTTCGTTGGGCGAGACCTTGCGCCCGGCGACGTTGAGGAAAGCGGAGACGCGCCCAGACAACCGCAGGCCGCCGCGACGATCGAACTGCCCGAGATCGCCCGACAGGAACCCGCCGTCGACCAATGACGGATCGCGCTCGGCGTCGACGTAGCGCGTGATCACCGCCTCGCTCCGCACGAAGACCCGGCCCATCCCCGCCGCCACGCCCCTGTCGGCGCGCAGCGTCACATCGACGCCGGGGAGTGGGTAGCCCACGAACCCGCGCTCGATCTCGTCGTCGGTCGCATCGAAGGTGATGCCTCCGGTCTCGCTCGTGCCGTAGAAGGCGCGGATCTTGACGCCGAACTGAGTGAGGCCGCGCTGGACCGTGTCGCTCGAGAGCGGCGCACCGGCCGCGATCAAGCGTCCCAGCGATCGTGGCCACCCCTCCTCGGGTGGATGCTCGACGAAGTGCTCGAACATGAACGGTACGCCTGGGAAGATGCGCGCGCCGTAGTGTCGGGCGTCCGCAACCAGTTGCGGAGGCACGAACGATTCGCGCAGCACGCACGGCGTTCCCTGGAGCAGCAGCGGCATCAGCAGATTGCCGACCCCGTATGCGTGGGACAACGGAATCACAGCCAACTGGACGTCGTCCACGCCGACGTCCATGGCCTCGATGATGTGTTGGGAGTCGAGGAGGAGCGCCGCTTCGGTGGTGAAGGTCACGCGAGAAGCGCCGGTCGATCCCGACGTGAGCTTGAGCACAGCGGCGCCGTCGTAGTTAGGCTCGGGGTCCACTAGGGTGACGCGAACGCTGAGAGTCGTTCCGCATGGCCCTGGCACACGGACAGCAAACCCCGTAAGTGGCGCTTCGTCGAGTGCGAGGATCGCGGCCGCTCCGAAACGATCGGCCAAGGCCAGGCGCTCGAGCTCGGTCGTGCTCGGCTCGATGGCCATGATGGCGGCGCCGCAGCCGCGGCAGGCGAGCCACGCCGCGAGCAGTGCCGGATGATTGCCGGTCGTGCTGAGCAGTAACCGCCCGGCGGTCACACCATGCCGATCGAGCTCGGCGGCGAGCCCGAGTGCCAAGGCTTGAAGATCTTCCGCCGTGAACGTTCGACCCGCCGAGGGATGATGCACGAGCACGCGGCCGGGCGTATCGCGGCAGATGCGTGCGAAGGCGTCGATGATGGGCATGCGCGGGCTCGAGCCCCGCCACTACGTTAATCGAGCTTCTGCCCTTTCGCCCACGCGCTCAAGAACGCCGCGAGATCTTCGCCGATGTTCTTGCAGTCTTCGCGCATCTTCTTCACCGAGTCGCCGCCAAACATTCCCAT
>JAIVJN010000201.1 GCA_020200025.1 Acidobacteriota bacterium
GCGTAGATGCGGTCGGGGTTGGCGGAGACGTCGACACCGATCTTGCCCACCGTGGCGGGCATCCCGCCCATCACCCGCTGCCAGGTGGCTCCCCCATCGGTGGACTTGTGAATGCCGCTCCCGGGTCCGCCGCTCCGGACTTCCCAAGGCTGGCGCAAGTGGTCCCACATTGCGGCGTAGAGGATGCGCGGATTCGAGGGATCCATGGCGAGGTCGGAGGGGCCAGTGGTGTCGTTGATGAACAGCGACTGCGTCCACGTCTTGCCGCCGTCGGTGGAGCGGTACACGCCGCGGTCCCCGGTCGGGCCGTAGGCGGCGCCCTGCGCTGCGACATAGACGTTGTCGGGATCGCTCGGATGGATCCGGATCTTGGAGATATGCCGGGTGCGATCCAGACCGACGTGCGTCCAGGTGCGGCCCGCGTCCGTCGACTTGTAGACGCCGTCGCCGTGCGACGTCATCACGCCGCGGATGGCGTGCTCGCCCATGCCGACATAGATCACATTGGGGTCAGAAGCGGCGACCGCGATGGCGCCCACCGACGCCGTCTTGAGTTGACCGTCGGTAATGTTCGTCCAATTCTCGCCGCCGTCGGTGGTCTTCCACACGCCGCCGCCGACGCTGCCGAAGTAGAACGTGCGCGGTTGCTGCGATACGCCGGCCACCGCAACGGCCCGGCCGCCGCGAAATGGGCCGATATTGCGCCACTGCAGGGCAGCGAATGACGCGCTGTCGAACTGCGGGGGCGCGGCCGGCGACGGCGCGGCAGGCGGAGCGGGCGCTTGCGCGCGAAGCGCGATGCTGGCGACGGCAATGGCGAGGGCGAAAGTGACGAGGCTCTGTCGATCGCCGGATGTCATGACGAGCGCATTGTAGCGCCCCTTCGCGGCATGGCCCGCGCAGGGCTAGCGAACTGAAGAGTCGATCGATCTGCGCAAGGTCCGGTGAAGGGAACCGCCGTGATACGCTGGCCCGCGAGACAGGCGCGAGTCTCCCGCGGACGGAGCTGCATCGTGCTTTCTCGGCGGTTCGAGGTAGAGTGTGAAACCCCAGATCGCTATCCACAGGAATAGTTCTATGAACGCGGGCCGCGCACCCGACCTGCGGCGGGCGTTGCGGCCGGTCCCCACCTACGAGCGAGCCGTGCGCCAGGTCTCGAAGATGTTGTCGGAGGCGGGCATTCGCCACGCGCTCGTCGGAGCGCTCGGGGCGAATGCCTACTGCACGCGGCCGCGCACGACCGAGGACATCGATTTCCTGGTCGGAGACGAGGCGTTCGAGACCCATGCCGGTGGGTTTGTAACCATGCGCGTGCCGGTCGTCGAGTTCGACGGAATCGACGTGGATCAGATCCCATTGAGCGAGACACTCCGCGTCGTGGAAGAAGGGTTGAACCGCTCCCCCCTCAGCGAAGGCGTGCCGATTGCGCCGGTTGACACTCTCGTCATCATGAAGTTGCTCGCGGGTCGCACGCGAGATTTGGCGGACATCGAGGCGATCGTGGCCTCCGGTGCGGACCGCGAGCTCTTGAGGGCGGCGGTCGTGAGAGCGGCACCGGACCGCGCGGACACTCTGGAAACGCTGTTCGAAAACGTCGAGCGCGATCGGTGAGGCGGGCAGCGCGGGCGCCGCAGGCGCGACCGCAAGACTGCGAGCGCGCCGGCGGCTCCCTTCGAAAGACAACCGTCTCGGCCTTGGCGCCCCCGGCCGATGGCGTCCAGCGCTCGTCGACGGTCGTGAGACCCTCCCTTCCGGTCCAGACGCCTGCGAGCCACGCGAGCCGTGAAATCATGGCCCGAGCGACGGGACGGTTGGCTTGCGCACTCACGCCCGTGACGGCGATGGCTGCAAAGGCAAGTCTCACGAGCAGCGCGTCATGTACCTTCATGGCGACTCGTTCCCCCGAGCTTGTGTCACGATCGCGGCGTTAGGAATCCGGTTCCGTTCCGATGGCGCGGGTGCGGGTCTGCCGTCACACCTGCAGAGTTTGCCATAGACGCGCGAGTGCCTCCCCTAACACTGCGACCTGCGCAAACCTCGCTTCCGTCCAGAGTAGAATCCGGTCCGCCGCCGACGTCGCGGCAGCGTAGATGAAACGTCGCTGACCGAGTGTTGCGAAGTGATCGTCCGTCCCGTTCGCGACGCCGTGCAATTGATCACTCAGCCCGATCACGCGCACCTCGCGCGGGCGCTGATGGAGCACTGCGTCCCGCTTGCGACCAGTCGACGGCGGGCTACCATTCTCCACGCGATTGGCGAGCACGACAACGGGTGGGCAGAAGACGATGCCGCGCCTATCGTGAATCCCGAGACCGGCGGCGTGGCCGACTTCGTCACTGTGCCCCTGAGCCGGCGTCATGCGGTGTGGCCGCGCGGCGTCGCCCGGCTCGCGGCTGATCCGTGGGCCGCGGCCTTGGTCGCGCAGCACGCCCTGACGGTCTACGACCGATTCCGGCCAGAGGCGGAATGGACGTCGTTCTTCGCCGACATGGAAGCGGCGCGCGGCCAGATGCTGGGCGCGAGCGGGCTATCGCTCGACGATCTGCTGGCCGACTACCCGTATGTCCGCCTTGCCGATTTGATCTCGCTCACGTTCTGCACCGGCTGGACCGACGAGCAGCGGTTCGGCGTGTGGACCGTCCACCTCTCCGGCGCTCGCGTCATCGTCACACCAGACGCGTTCGGCGGGGCGACAATTCCCTTCGAGATCGAAGCAAGAGAGATTGGCCGCCAGCGGTTTCGATCGGATGCGGAGTTGCGTCACGCGCTGGGTGAGGCGACCACGACAACGTTGCGAGGAGAGGTCACGGCAAGGGGAGGCTAATCGCCTGTTCCGCTAACCCGAACCAGCCAAGGGCCGCGCCCTTGATATCCCGTTCGTCCCGAGGCCTTGGCTGGTTCTCGCTGTCTCCTCAGCGCGCTCGGCGCGCCTGGACCGCTCTGCGGCTCCACCACGGGTACAAAATTCTCATAGAGGCCGCATAGCGGTCCAATCAGGGCCTACGGCGCCGGTGACCGATGCGGGTCAAGGAGCGCCGGCGGCGGTACGCGCCGCTTGGTCGCCTGTTCGAACGCGTAGGCCAGCGCAAGCAAGCGCGGCTCGCTGCATGCCG
>JAIVJN010000202.1 GCA_020200025.1 Acidobacteriota bacterium
GCGGAAGCGATCGCGCGCTTCAAGGGCGACCGCGGCCTGGGCGGGACACCGTCGGCGGGACTGGAAACGATCGACGCTCTGCGAAAGGAGCTTGGCGGGCGAGGACAGCGGCAATGAACGACCGCTGGCGCCGTCCGCTCGCGACCGGTCTACTCCTGCTGCTCGCGCCGGTCGCGGCCGGAGCGCAGACGCCGCCCCGCGAGAGCGACGTCGCCAGCAGCATGTCCATTGTTGCTGTCGACCCGGAGACGGGCGATGTGGGCGTGTGCCTCGCCTCGAGGTTTTTTGCCGTGGGTCCAATCGCGACCTTCGTCCGGGCCGGCGTGGGCGCGGTGGCGGTCATGGGCGGCGGCCCGTTCAAGGAGGGCGAGCGGCTGCTCGACTGGCTGGCGGAAGGGCTCACACCAGCGGAGGTGCTCGAGCGGCTCCGGCACGAGTATGCCGACACCGGCCAGATCAACATCGTCAACATGCGCGGCGAGAGTGTGTCGACGACCGGGCCGAATGCCGCGCAGTGGAAGGGTCACCGGTTCGGCACCAACTATGCGGCAGCCGGGAACATTCTGGCGGGTGCGCCGGTGGTGGATGCGTTTGCGGCGAGCTTCGAAGGGACGAGTCGAAGCCGCCTGCCGCTCGCCGAACGTCTCCTCCGCGCCTTGGAGGCCGCCGATGCGGCCGGTGGCGATGCCCGCGGCCGTCAGGGCGCGGCACTCAAGGTCTATAAGAAGGGAGAGGGCTTCCGCGGAACCGATCTGCTCGTGGATCTCCGAGTGGACGACAGCCCCACTGCCATCGGCGATTTGCGCCGGCTCTGGTCCGAGTGGACGTTTCACCATCTGTACGGCGTCGGCTATCAGCCGATCGTCCAGAGCCAGGGCAGCGACGTGAGACAGCTCCAACGGCACCTTCTCGCGCTCGGATACCTGGATCGCAATCAGAAATCGGCGTTCGACGAGCGCGGCGAGCCACGCGGCGTGTTCAACGACGCGACCGCTGAGGCGGCGGCTCGATGGAAGAAAGACGCGGGCCTCGATGGCGGCAGCTATCTCGTGCCGTCGATGCTGCGACAGTTGGAAGAAGCTGTGGTGAAGAAAAAGGGCCAGAGGAGACCGTCGTGACGAGGGCGTGCTTCGCTCTCCTCGCTCTCCTCCCCGCGGCCGCAGGACCGTTGTCCGCGCAAGAGGTGCCGCCCCGCGAAGAGGCGCTCATGAGCAGCATGTCGATCGTCGGGTTCGATCCGACGACGGGTGAGCTCGGGATCGCGATGGCGTCGCGGTTCTTCGCCGTTGCGCCGATAGCGACGCACGTGCGGGCGGGCGTCGCGGCCATCGCCACGATGGGCGGCGCCCCCTACAAGGATGGCGAGGAGATGCTCGACTGGCTCGAGCAAGGCGCCACGCCGGAACAGGTTCTCGTTCGCCTGCGCGAGCGATATGCCGATATCGGCCAGCTCAACATCGTCGATGCGCGGGGCCGCAGCGTGTCGACCACAGGGAGTGCCAGCGAGTGGAAAGGCCATCGCTATGGAACCCACTACGCGGCGGCTGGGAATATCCTTGCCGGCCCGCAGGTGGTTGCCGCATTTGCCGAGACCTTCGAACGAACCGCGAGCGACGGTCTGCCGCTCGCCGAGCGACTGATGCGCAGCCTCGAAGCCGCGGACCGCGCGGGCGGCGACGCGCGCGGTCGTATGGGCGCGACGTTGCGCGTCTATCGCCGCGGCGCGGGGCCGTTTGGCACCGATGTCTTCCTCGATGTGCGTGTCGACGATAGCGCCCACGCCATCGAGGACGTGCGTGACCTCTACGAGCGGTGGAAGGCCGAGCGCCAGCAGCAGTACGGCAGCCGGGTGATCGAGCAGACGCAAGGCAACGACGTGAAGCAATTACAGCGGTGGCTGCTCGAGCTCGGTTACGTCGCCGCCGACAATCGAGCCATTTTCGATGACACAGGCCAGCCGCGCGGCATTTTCAACGATGGCACCACGGCGGCCGTTCTGGCCTTCAAAGCCGATCGCCACCTGGGCTCGTCGCCGAGCGCCAATCGCGAGGTGATCCTCGCGATGATCGAGCTGCTGGGTGACCGGGCGCGCGGTCGCGGGCGCGCGTCCGCATTTTCGCTGCCGGAACGGCGACCGCAACGACCACCGCGCAAAGAGTTTTGATTGGATGCGGCCCGGGCGCGAGCCCCTGGCCCTCCAGGTTGTCGAAAGGGGAGAGGGATGGATGATGTGACACGCCCGCCGGAGCCGCCAGCGATCACGCGCCGGCGATTGCTCCAAGCTCTCGCAGCGATAGGGATAACCGGTCCACTGGCGGCGGAGCTCGTCGCGCAGTCCTCCGCACGTGTCTCGGTTGACAGCCTCGTGCAGGCCTCGGCCGTGCTCGGCGAGCAGTTCAGCGCCGAGCGAATCGCCGTCATCGAGAAGGCGCTCCAGCGCAACCTCGATCAGTTTCAAGTCGTCCGCGATTTGGTGATCGACGATCTCGTCGAGCCGGCGCCAATCTTCACGGCCAGAGCTCACGCGGGCCCGTCACGAGCGCCGGTCGCTCGAAGTGAGGTCGTGAATGGCCGATGCTGACATCGTCTTCAAGTCGGGACAGGAGCTGGCGGCGCTCATCAAAGGGCGCAAGCTGTCACCGGTGGAAGTGACAGAGGCCTTTCTCGCGCGCAGCGAAGCGCTCAACCCGCGCGTGAATGCCTACATCACGATCACGCGCGAGCATGCGCTGACGGCCGCGCGCGCGGCCGAGAAGGAGATCATGGCGGGCAAGTATCGGGGACCATTGCACGGTCTGCCCTACGCGCCCAAGGACATCCTGGCCACCAAGGGCATTCTGACGACGAACGGCTCGAAAGTGACGGCCGAGGTCGTGCCCAATTTCGAATCCACGATCACCAGCCGAATGAACCGCGCTGGCGCCATCCTCATCGGCAAGCTGAACTTGCTGGAGTTCGCGATGGGAAGCGGGGTGGTCTCGGGATTCGGCCCCGCCCGCAATCCCTGGCATCTGGACTACTCGCCGGCCGGATCGTCGAGCGGCTCGGGCGCGGCGCTGGCCGCGTACATGACGCCGCTGTCGATCGGCACCGATACCGGCGGTGAGCCGCTACGGCGTCACCACTCTCAGTTGGACGCTCGATCACGCCGGGCCGATGACCAAGACCGTCGCCGACGCGGCCATGGTGCTCCAGGCCATTGCCGGCGCCGATCCGCAGGATCCGACCGCCGCGCAGGAGCCGGTACCGGAATACATGAAATCTCTGACGGGCAACGTCAAGGGACTGCGCATCGGTGTGCCCACCAACTACTTCTTCGACGGGGTGAACGAGCAGACGGTCACCGCGGTGCGTGCCGCCGTCGCCAAGCTGAAGGAGATGGGTGCCACCGTGCTCGATGTCACGGTGCCTCATGCCGAGCTCGCGGGATCCGCCGGCTGGATCGTGGCCATGGCCGAAGCCGCCTGTTTCCACGAGCAACGGATGAAGGCCACGCCGCAACTCTTCGACCCGATCGTGCGGGAGCGGCTCGATGCTGCGCGCTTTTATCCGGCGACCGACTACATCAAGGCCTTGCGGGTGCGATCGCTGCTCATGGACTCGATGCAGCGCGCCTTCGAGACATGCGATGTCATCGCCGTCCCTTCTGGCAGCCCGGCGACGAAGCTCGAACCAGCGGAGATCGCCGCCAGCGACGTCAAGCCCGGATCGAAGTCGCCGCCCATTCGCATGGGCAATACGTTCATCGGCAACATGACCGGCCTGCCCGCGATCGTCGTCCCATGCGGATTCACCAACGATGATCCGCGGTTGCCGCTGGGCATTCAGTTCTATGCGAAGCCGTTCGACGAGGCGACGCTCTTCCGCGTGAGCCACGCCTACGAGTCGAACACCGATTGGCATCGGCAGCGGCCACCGCTCGATGCCTCGAGCAAACCCGGACCAGTGTAAATGGAAGGGAGGCGACCGTGAGGCTGCAGGTTGTTACGTTGGCACTGGCGCTGCTGCTCGCCACCGGAGCGGCCTCGCTCGCCCACGCGCAGGCGTTCACCGCCGGACTAGCCGGCACGGTGTTCGACAGCGACGGCGGCGTGCTGCCGGGTGCGACCGTGATCGTCACCAACATCGATAACGGACAAGAGCGGACGGTCGCGAGCGATCAAGAGGGGCGCTACGCGGTGCCGCTCCTGCCGCCGGGCCAGTACCGCGTCGTCGCGGAGCTGCAAGGATTTCGGCGCGCGATCCGAGAGCCGATTTCACTCAGTGTCAACCAGCAGCAGCGGGCCGACTTCACGCTCGGCGTGGGGGCGATCAACGAGGAAGTGATCGTGACGGCTGAGCTGCCGATGGTGCAAACCAACACCGCCACCGTCGGCACCGTCGTCAATCAGAAGGAGACCTCGGAGCTGCCGCTGAATGGTCGCAACTTCCTTCAGCTCAACCTGCTCGTCCCCGGCGCGCTCCCGTCGACGAAAGGGACGACGCTCGCCACGCAGGGCGGAGCCATCAACGTGCATGGACTGCGAGAGTCGTCGAACTTCTTCTGGCTCGACGGCATCGACAACACGACACAAGCCATCGGGCAGTTGATCGTGAACCCGCCGACCTACTCGATCGAGGAGTTCCGCGTGATGTCGCCGACCTATTCGGCCGAGTTCGGCCGGACCGCCGGTGCGCAGATCAACGTGATCACCCGCGCCGGTGCCAATACCTTTCACGGCGATGTCTACGAGTTCTATCGGAACAGCGCCATGGACGCGAAGAACGTGTTCGATCCGCCGGGCGAGATCCCGCTGTTCCGGCGCAACCAATACGGCGCCGACGTCGGTGGCCGCGTCATCCGCGACCGCACGTTCTTTTTCGTCGGCTTCGAGGGATTGCGCGCACGGCAGGGCGGCACCTTTACGGGTCGCGTGCCGCTCAGCGAGATGCTCAACGGCGACTTCTCGCGCCTAGGATCCGTCGTCCGCGATCCGCTCACGGGCGAGCCGTTCCCGGGCAACGTCATCCCGGCCTCGCGGCTGGACGCGATCGGCCGGAGCCTCGCCGCGGCTTATCCCGAGCCCAATGCGGCAGACCCGTTGCGAAACTTCGTGTCCCGGCCGATCAACACCCTCGACGACGACACGGTGATCGCCCGAGTCGACCAGCAACTGTCGACGAGCAACCGCCTGCTGGTCCGCTACAACTTCCAGAACATCCACGAGCTGCAGCCGGTAAATCTCTTCGCGCGGACGACGATCATCCCGGGATACGGCCGCGAGCAGGGCGCCACGCGCTTCATCACTGTCGGCGTCTCCGACACGCACACTTTCACGACCAACCTGCTTGGGGAGTTTCGCGTCGGGTTCAACCGGTGGAAGCTGGACTATCTGCAGCAAGACCGCGACGACGATGTGGCGGGTCGGCTGGGCCTGACAGGCCTCTCGCGCAAGTCGATCGACTTCGGGTTTCCGCTCCTGAACATGGGCGGCGTCTACGAGAACCTCGGCTCGGCGACCAACCTCCCGCAGCAGGGACCCTTCGACACCTACAGCCTCGCGTCCACGATCACCTATGTGCGCGGCGCGCAGAGCATCAGATTCGGTGGAGACTACCGGCACTTCGCATCCGACTTCATCTTCGACTCGACGGCCCGGGGGTCGTACAGCTTCACCGGCCGCTACACGGGCAATCCGCTCGCCGATCTGCTGCTCGGGCTGCCGACGCAGGCCCAGCGCGGTCTCGGGCGGAATGGCGATACGCAGTTCGCGTTCATCTCGCAGGCGTTCAGCGCCTTCGTCCAGGACGACTGGCGCGCCAGCGATCGCCTGACGTTGACGCTCGGCCTGCGATACGAGTACGTCGTGCCGACCATCGAGGGCGAGGACCGCCTGACGAATTTCGACTTCGCGCGGGGGCAGGTGCTGGTCGCCGGCCAGAACGGCGCGACCCGGTCGATGTACGAACCGGACAAGACGGCGTTCGCGCCCCGCATCGGGTTCTCCTATGACATCAACGGCGACGGCCGATTGGCGGTTCGTGGCGGCTATCGGGTACGTCGGCACGCGCGGCGATCGCTTGTTCCGCACGGTCAACAACAATCAACCGCTGCCGGCGCCGGGCGCCGTGCAGGCACGCCGGCCGTACCGATGTTCGGGGCGATGAACACCGTCACGTCGGTGGCCGAGTCGGAGTACAACGGCCTCGAGGCGCGCCTCGAGCGACGGTTCTCGCGTGGACATTCGTTCCTGGCCTCGTACACGTTCTCGAAATCCATGGACCACGCCTCGGGCAGCGGCGGCACGGCGGATTCCGGCGTGCCGCAGAACAATCGCGATCTCGAAGCCGAATGGGGGCCGTCGGTCTTCGACGTGCGCCATCGCTTCGTCTTCAGCACGGTTTACGAGCTGCCAATCGGTCCCGGACGGGCGTGGTGGGGGAACGGCTCGTCGGGGCTCGCGGCGAAGCTGCTCGAAGGGTGGCAAGCCAACGCGATCCTCACCTTCCAGGGCGGACAGCCGTTTACCCCGGTCCTGGCCGTCGACAACAGCAATACCGGACAGTTTCAGGATCGGCCCAACGTGATCGGCGATCCCTACGAGCCCGGCCCCGGCTGTTTGGAGACCCGTACGGCAAATTGCTGGGTCAACCCGGCGGCCTTCGCGTTGGCCGATGCGTTCACCTTCGGCAACGCCGGGCGCAACTCGCTGCGCGGGCCCGGAACAAAGAACGTGGACGTGTCGCTCGTGAAGAACACACCGCTGGCGGCTGGCCGTCAGCTCCAGTTTCGCGCCGAGTTCTTCAACGTGTTCAATTGGGTGAACTACGACAATCCCAACCGCACGGCGCTGACGCCCAACTTCGGGCGCATCTTTTCGGCAGGTCCACCGCGGCAGATTCAGCTCGGATTGCGGTTTATTTTCTAGGAAGCGTCGCGAGATTGGCGCCACTACGGCTGATTTGGTACGGCGGATTCGGGACGCGATATGTCGTCAGCGCTCGGCGTGAAATCTTCGGCCTCTGGCGGATGCCACGTGTCGCTGCCGGTCGACACACCGCAGCCGATCGACGCGAGCCGGGCCTGAGAGCGCGTTAGTTCCTGAGCGTATTCTTCGTTCAGCACGCGTCGGAGCGTGCCGTCGGCTTCGTGGACAACGTCCCAAAGGCCGCTATTGTGCCAATGGGTCGAATCGGTCCACTCGAAGCGGTCGAGAATCGGATAGAGACAGATGCCCTCGAGATGCACTCCGGCCTCCGCGGCGAGGGCGACTTCATCGGTCAACTCGCGTAGCCATGCCGCACGGCCGACACCGACGTGGCTCGTCTCGCCGATGAGCAGCGGTCGCCGGTAGCGATCGTACGCTTCGGCCAGCAGCCTGTGCAGTGGCACCCAGCGGTCATCGCGTGGGTGGATGTGCCAGTGGAGCTTTTTGCCGCCTGGCACCTCCCATTGGTTGTCGTGATAGAAGTTCACCCCGACGATGTCCAGATAGCGCGGCTGGCCACCGAGCTCCGGCTCGCGTCGTCCCGATAGCAGGTCCCAGGCTTCCCATTGGCTGGCGCGCTGGGCGGCGGCTTGTCCGCCGATGTCCGGTTGCCCGCGCGGTGGAATGGTGTGGATCAAGGGCTCGACCGACACGATGCGGGCCCTCGGGTCGACCTCACGGATGGCGTCGACGCCGGCGATCCACGCGCGCACGAGCTGACGCTTCGCCTCACCGCCACGTCCCTGCACGAACGGGTGAAACCAGCCGACCTGGGCGGCTGCCCAGGCGGTGAACGAGAGCTCGTTGATGGGCGTGAAAAACGGCACCTCCTCTGACCGGCCGCGCAGATAGCGGCTGACGGCGCCGCAATACCGCGCAAAGCGGTCGGCGAAGTCGCGGCTGAAAAGGTCGAGCCCGTCGGGCCATCCGTAGTGCAACAGGTCCCACACCACCTGCACGTCGTGCGCGGCGGCGGCTTGCAGATAGGGCTCGACGCACGAGAAATCGTAGCGACCCGGCGATGGCTCGACGCGATGCCAGCGCACGGTATCGCGCACCGTCCGAATGCCAACGCCTTCGAGGCGTGCGTAGTCCTCTGACACGAAGCGGTCGTGCTGCGTCGCCGCGAGCATGTCGAGGCGTGCCCCGCGGCGCGAAATGTGACAGGAGGATTCGAATCCGCCGAGCCAGTAGGACTTGAATGTGGTAGGGCGCGAGATCCGGCGCGCCTTCATGCGGGCATGGGTCACTCGGCAGGGCGCCAGTGCACACGTCGTGCCATACCGACCGGCCCAGTGTAGGGCTGGGTCAAAAGCTCGAGTCCTGGCCGGCGGCACTGCGCTCGGCACTCGAGATGGCGCCGCCGAGCGAGTTTCAACACCCAAGCGTCGGGCGCGCGTCCAGCGTTGGCGACGAGACCAGTAC
>JAIVJN010000427.1 GCA_020200025.1 Acidobacteriota bacterium
GGCGATCGCCGAATCGTCCCGTTGATTCAGACACCGGCGGTGGAGACCAGCCCGCAGATCTCGCCTGACGGTCGTTGGCTGGCGTATCAATCGGATGAATCGGGACAGAACGAGGTCTACGTGCGGCCCTTTCCTCTCGTGGATAGCGGGCGCTGGCAGGTCTCCATCGGCGGCGGCCGCGGTCCTGTATGGGCGCGAAACGGGCAGGAGCTGTTTTACACGGCGGGAGGACTCACGAACGCTGTCAGGATGATGTCAGTCCCCGTCCAAGCCCGGTCCACGTTCGCTGCGGGCACGCCTCGCGCGCTCTTCGAAGGACGGTACTCCTTTCAACTAGGCCGACCCTACGACGTGTCGCCGGACGGACAGCGGTTCCTGATGCTCGAGGACACTGCGTCCGCCGCCCCTCCGGCCGTGGCTTCACCGTTTGTCGTCGTCTTGAACTGGTTCGAGGAGTTGGCGCGTCTCGCGCCCCCGCGGTAGCCGCCGCCGCGGGCGAGAGGTGCCGCTCACTCGTCGCGGTGATTCTGCACCGCGCGCCACAGCTCGAGGTATTTGTCCTGCACGAAGGCGTTGAGCTCGTGCACGAGCGTGTCCGGTAATTGCTGAATGCGAATCAGCTCTTGCACGTCGGCGAGATCCTTCAGACGGTGCGGCGCGGTCATGCCCGATGCGAGCTTGAGCTCGACGAGCGTTGGCAGTGGCAGTAGTGCCACCCGCGTGCCGCGCACCGCCGCCGTGGCCGGATCGGGGAACACCACCGGCTTCGCCTTGCCGTCGCCAGGATACGCGCCCGCCAGGACGATGTCGATGTCCACGCCGTGCTCCGCGTCGCGGAGGCCCCGGCTGCCTGCGAACTTCTCGACGTAGCCACGCCCCAGCGCATGCGCCTTGAACGCCGCCATCCCCGAGGGCGTGAGCAGCACATCCACATCGACCGTCGTGCGTTGGTAGCCGAACTCGTTCAAGGCCATGGCGCCGACGATGGCATACGGGATCTCGTGCGTATCCAGGACGCGCACCAGCTTCTCGAGGGCCTTCTGCACGTCAGCCTCGCCCATGAAGAACCTCCCCGCGGCCTGCACACCAAGCCAGAACCGCTTCTCGGCAGCGGGCGACAACTGACGTGAACGCGCCATGCGCCAAGCATAGCAGGCAGGCTCACGCCATGCAGATGCAGAGAATGCAGAGTGCAGACAGCTCGTGATCATCAATAGCCACGAAGGCCACGCACCTCGACTCCGCTCGGGGCTGTCCTGAGCAGCGTCGAAGGACGATGATCGCGAAGAAAAGGACATTGAGACCTTCTTCCCTTCGTGGCCTTCGCGTGCGTCGTGACTTCCCCTAATCTGTCGGTGGGATGCAGAGTGCAGATCCCCCGCCTTGGGAGGGTCAAGGGTGACGCGCGTTTTCGAGCCGCTGTCACCAAGCTACCGGGATCGCATCGGGATCCCTTCGACAGGATGTTGATCGCGCAAGGGCAGCTCGAGAATCTGACGATCGTCAGTAATGAGAAGGTTTTCCATGCATTTGGCGTCAATCGACTCGGGTGAGCCGCGTGCAGAACCTTCTCCCCTCGTTTCTGCCTTCCCACGGCGGCGCTCAGCCAGTAGAATCGCGCCACTCTCGTCCGTTCCCCACCATTCGCTCCGGAGGAGCCATGAATCTTGTTCGCCGTGACATCGCCGACGTGACGGTCCTCGACCTCGGGGGCAAACTGACGAATACCGAAGGCGCCGGCCGCCTGAAGGAGACGGTCACCGAGCTCGTCGCCAGTGGACGCAAGTACATCGTGCTCAATCTCTCGAAGCTGAACTACATGGACAGCGCCGGGCTCGGCGAGATGGTCGCCTGCTATACCACCGCCTCGAAGGCGGGCGGCGCGGTGAAACTGTCGCACACGACGGCCAAGATTCGTGACCTTCTGACCATCACGAAGCTGCTCACGGTCTTCGACGCGTTCGATACCGAGACAGCCGCCGTCTCGAGCTTCGGTCGGGCGGTCTGACGCGGCTCGCGTCGTTGCCGATCTCAGGCGACCGCCGAGCGCGGCTTGACGCTGGGACTGGTGGACGGCTTCGCGTTCTTTCGTGCTTCGCGGGTGAACGCAGCCGCTACGCGTTCAGGAACTCCTGGAAAAAGTCTTCGACGCTGACGCGACGCTTCGTGAGGCCATCGTCGAATGCCGATTGACAGAAGAGGTCAACGGCGTGGCGGGTGCGTTCGAAGCCATGCGCGTGATAGTCGGGACCCATCAGCCTGGCGGCATCCTCGACGTCTCCGATCAGCCAGGGCGAGTTGTAGGGATACTGACGCTGGGCCGCCTCGAAGCTGGCTTCGCATTCGTTGAAGGTGTCCACCAACTTCCGGCCTACAGCCGGCTGCCGCCGCCAGGATGCCTGTCGCAGGACCACGACGTGCTGAGGCGGATAGCACCGCGTCTCGGCAAAGTACTGCTGTTCCAGCGTGCGATAGTCCGGGAAGACTCGAACGATGGGGCCGTCAACGGCGTGATAGCTCTGCGGCGGCAACGGTGCAAAGAACGCATCGATCTCGCCCGCGCTCAGCAGATCGGTGAGCGATCGACCTTCTGGCGCCGCCGCGACATGCGCCAGCCTCGGCTCGGGCATCCGCACAGCCGCAGGAGTCTCGGGGCCGCCGACGACCCACGAGATCCTCGTCGGATCGTGCCCCATCCATCGCACCAAGTGGCGATACCACACCGCGCCGCTGGCGGCCCAGTTGTAGATGCCGATGCGCGTGCCGCCAAGCGTCTTCCCGTCGAGGATCGACCCGTTCCGCGTGTACAGATCGCGGGCCGTGAAGTTCCGCAGCGGAAAGACGGGCACAGCCACGAGCGATCGATCCCCAGCATCCACTCGCATCACGTGCTGCGCCATCGACGTCTCGCCGCCGTCCACGCTGGCATCATCGGTTGCGCGCCTGAGCATGTCGCTTCGATTCCCGCGCAGCCACGTCAGGGTCAAATCCGTCGGACGCACGTCACCGGTCGCGAGCGGCATGAAGCGGACATAGTTCGCGCAGGTGAGCGTGAGCTGCGCCGGTGGCGCGGCTGGAAGACTCGACGCCTGCCGG
>JAIVJN010000203.1 GCA_020200025.1 Acidobacteriota bacterium
GCCCCACTCTCCGAACCGCTTGACGGCCCACTCGGCTGCCTGTCTGAACCCCGGCGAGCCTGTGAGGCGCGGACCGTGCACATCGGCGAGCCAGACGACGTGATCCATCACCTGCGATCGGTTCAGCCCTTCGTCCTGGATCCTGGCGAGCAGTGCGTAGTCGAGCGGGTCCTGCGCTCGCAAGACGATGGTGGCCAGCCCGAGGAAGACGAGTGCGAGTATTCGAGGTCGATGCTTCACGGGGATCCCCCAGCACTTGTTGTCGGCAGACGGCGAACGGCGAACGGCAGACGACCGGAACTCGGCTCGGCCGCGAAGCCGTACGCCGATAGATTCACCGGCTCCTCAGAAGTCGACGCGGAACCCGAACTGCTGGCGCCGCTTGGCGAGCGCGCGACCGGGCTGGCCGAACGTGGTGGATTCGAGCGAGCCCTGAAACGCCTGGAAGTTGTCCGCGTTGAGCACGTTGAACATCTCCCAGAAGAGGGCCGCCGAGACGTCGCGCGGCAGCCTGAACTGCTTGCCCACGCGGAGATCGAGATTCTTCTCATCGTCGCCGCGGCGCGAATTGCGCGGTTCGGGACGAGCATTGATCACGAAGCGGCTGCTCACACTGTAGGGCAGGGCGCTCGAGTATCGATAGATGCCGGCCAGCTGGAAGTCGAGCGGGAACTGGTACGACGCGTCCCAGCTGAGGTTGTGGCGACGATCCTCATTCGTTGGCCCCTCATCGACGGACAAGTCCAACGGATTGGTCGCCAGACCCCCGCCGACGGCGCTCGTGTTGCTGTTCGAGGTGGCCTTGGCCAGGGTATAAGAAACGCCCGTCCGCAGCTTGGTGCCGCGATACTCGCTTCGGGTCTGCAACGCGTGGTACTTGATGAACCCCAGGTTTTCGGCGAGGTTGATGCCGGTGAACCGTGGATCCCTGTTCACCCACTGATTGTTGACGAAATCAAGGTTGATGTTGCGTTGCAGGAACACGTCTTTCCCGTGCGAGTAGATGTAGTCGGCTTGAACCGCAACGTTGCCGGGAAGCTGGCGTGACAAACCGATGGTCCCCTGGCGCGTGTACGGGACGCGGAAATCAGGAGCGAGCGTCACGACGAGCTCGGGGATGAGCCCCAGGCTCGCAATATTCGGGAACAGGGGGAAGCGTTCCGCAAGGAAGCTGCGGCAGCGGGTGCGGGACGCCGGTAGGCCCTCGACGGCGTTGTAGAACGGGTTGTCGGTCGTGCTATTGCAGTTGAAGTTGACGCGGCGGTTCGCCAGCAGCGTCTGATTGACGTACACGTCGTTGTAGTTGAAATGGTTCTGATCGTAAAAGATGCCGGCGCTGCCGCGGACAACGAGCTTTCGGTCGTCCGTCGGCACCCAGACGAAACCGAGACGAGGCGCCACGTTGTTGAGGTCCTTCTCGACCTTTCCGAGCGGCGCGACGCCCAAGTTGGTCATGAAGCGTTCGTTGCGGGCGTCCACCAGGTTGTTGCCGACCGTGATCGTGTTGTCGACGTCGTAGCGCACGCCAAGGTTCAGCGTCAGGTCGTTGCGCACCTGCCAGGTGTCCTGGATGTAGGCCGCGTAGTTCCAGGACGCTTCCTCGTGAGTAGCCGTACCGATCGCGGCATTGAACGTGTCGGGATGGCTGTTCGCATCGGCACGGTTGAACGCCACGTCTACGGGAAAGCCCCAGCGGCCCTTCTGCGACGCGTCGATGTCCATCAGGAAGTTCACTCGGGCAAGCTGCCCGCCGATCTTGACCTGATGTTTGCCCATGACGAGCGTGAAGGAGTCGTTGAGGTAAAAGTTGGTCTCTCCCTCCAGCCCGCCAGTCGTCGCCGCCCCGAACGAGGCGCCCGGATAGGTCCGTTCCGTAAACGTCCCGGTCGCGGCATTCTGCTCCAGCAGGTCGAGACCGGACGTGCCCGCCAGGTTCGAGGTGATGCGGATTTTATTGACGCCGTAGTAGGCCCGCATCTCGTTGAAGGCAGTGCCGCTCAACGTGCTCGCCCACGTCCCCAGCACGCTCCAGATCGGGCCGTTGAAGGTCGCGCGTTTCTCGAGCGTCCAGAGCGGGTTGCTGTTGCAGCCGTCACCACCCTGGCCGCTGCAGTTCTCGTCCTCCTTGAGCGTGCGGCTGTGACGCATCGAGATGCGATCGCGATTGCTGACGTTCCAATCCCCCTTCAGCAGAAGCGCCCGCGTGGTGTTCTTCGACGGAATCACGGCCGCCTCGCCGCGGTTGCGCCAGTAGTCCGAAAGAGCGAGGACCGTCGATGCGTCGTTCTGGAAGTTCTCGTAGCCGACGAAGAAGAAGAGCGAATCCTTGTCGACGGGCCCGCCGAGATAGGCGCCAAATCTCTGCTGGTTGAACTGCGGCGGTGCGTCCAGGTACTCGGGCTCGCCGTTGACGAATCGGCCCGCGTAGGGCGCGGTGTCGAAGTTGTCGTCACGTACGAAGCCGTAGGCCCGTCCCTGCCACGCGTTGGTGCCGCTCTTCGTGATGACGTTCAGCACGGCGCCCGAGGCCTGGCCGAACTCGGCCGAAAAGCCATTGGTCATCACCTGGAATTCCTGGACCCAGTCCTGGGGATACGATTCGGACTGCGTGCCGTAGAACTGCATGGCGTTACTCGCGCCATCCACGAAGACATTGTTCTGAAACTGGCGCTGGCCCGAGGCGGAGAAACCCATGGCGCCCTGGCCGCTCGACGACACCCCGGGCGCGAGCTTCGCGAGCTCGGCGAAGTCCCGACCGATCGTCGGGAGATTGTCGATTTCCTTGAGTTCGATGAGGCTTCCGACGGTCGCCCGGGTTTCGACGACCGCACTGACGCCGCTCACGAGCACACTCTCTTCCACTGTGCCGACCCTCAGGGTGAGGTCGAGCGTGGCGTCCTGACCCACACGGAGCACAATCTCACGCTTCGCCGTGCCAAAGCCCGACAACTCCACCGTCAACTCGTAGCGACCCGCAGGGAGATTGGGCACGTAGAATTGCCCGTTCGACTCGGTCACTCCTGTACGTGTGGTGTTGGTCTCCAATTGGCGCACCGTCACCGTGGCGCCCGGCAGAACGCCGGACGGCGCCTGCCGTGATCGCGGTGTGTCTGATGGCCATCTGAAACCTCCGAGGACGCGACACGCGGGTCTGAGCCTCGCCGGGAAGGGTGACGAGGCTCGGGCGGAGGCGCAAATGCCCGAATCTGAAGCCCGGCCGGACCGAGCCCAAAGATCGGCGTATCCTCCTGCGAACGGACACCCCTGTCAACGTATTCAGCTCGGCAATCGACAGGCGTCTCATCAGGGTCGCCGGACTCACACGGATGCTGCGATGGTGACCCGCTCGCGCAAACGAGGCCAACAGGAGTCGAATGGGAGCCATCGCCGTCGACGGCTTTGCTGCGCCCCGGTCCGGTGAAGGGGTGGAGGCGACGCTGAAGGTTGTGCGGGCGCCGCCGTGGCTCGCGTCGGCAACGGTCGAGTGGGCGAGCTCACGCGCCTCGACAAAGTTGCGCGTCGGTCAGCGAAGCACGATAAGGTAGCCACGTTGCCCAGCCACAGTCGGGCACCAACATGTTGATTCGCCATCGCTACGAAAGGGAGAACATGGATACCAACACACTGCTCATCATCCTCGTCGTAATCCTCTTACTGGGCGGCGGAGGGTTCTTCTTCCGAGGCCGCCGCTAGCCGCGAGCCGCGTCGCGTTCGGGATCGAGCCGCGGGCTCGATCACGACCAGCCAAGATCGCAGAATTTTCGCGTCTCAACCGCTGGTCATGCGGCAGTTTGTATGAACGCCGGAGCGCCATCCATCCATTTGCGGACGATTCCGGTCGGCACGTTGGTCGCCCCAGTTCCGATCGCCAACTCGAGGCATCTCGTGGCGATGTGCTGATGACGCCGTTATTGCCCGCGTTCAGCCTCAGGCTCGCCGAGTACTTCCAGCGGTAGGAGCGCGGCCGTTCAGCGAGGCAACGCTGGCTCGGATTGCGTACGCGTACGAGCGTGCGAGTCAGGGCCGCGTCCCGCCCAAGACGACACGTCACCTCCCGGCGACGCTTTCACATATTGAGGGGTGCTACGTGATCGGAGGGGGGCGGCGCCTTCCTGTCTGGCAACAGGCGACGCATGCGCAAGAAAGACGGCAGGGCGCCGCCGAGCGTGATAAGATGGCAATGTCAGGTGGAAGACAGCCTTCTGCTCTAGCCCGCGTCAAAGAGTCGAATCGAGCCCGCCAGTCTCGTTTCTCCCCGCAGCGTGATTGCTTAGCACTACAGCCGAATCCATCAGGGATCCATGGGGATCCACATCACACAATCGGAATGCTCTGCGGAGCGAAATGAGAGTCACAGATGGCTAGAAAACTTTACGTTGGCAACCTCCCCTACGACACGAGCGATCAGGATCTTCAGACTCTGTTCTCCACCGTCGGAACCGTCGAAACCGTGAACCTGATGCGCGATATGGCCACTGGCCGCGCACGCGGGTTTGCGTTTGTCGAGATGGCGACCGACGAGGAGGCCCAGCACGCGATCGGGACCTTGAACAACTCCGACCTCGGTGGCCGCAACTTGACCGTCAACGAAGCGCGCCCGAAGACCAGCTCGGGTGGTTCCGGTGGGTACGGCGGTGGCGGCGGTCGGCGCTCTGAACCGCGCTGGTAGCCATTCGCATCGGCTCGGAAATCGACAGGCGGCACCCTCAGGTGCCGCCTGTTTTTTGTACGGTCCGGTCGATCTACTTCGTCTCGTTCCAGATCACCTCGACGTCGGGTCGCATCGGCCGCAGGTGCTCCATCGAGGCGTAGCCTTCCTTGAGGTATCGATCCGGGATGGTCCAGGTCTTGACGAAGTCATCGATGGTGCGACCGGCCTTCTTGGCCGCCTGCACCGATTGCACGAGCTCGCCCGTGAAGTCGCCGTAGGTTTTCAGGTCGGTCATCGTCAGCGTCGTCTGGTAGTGCCCGGTGATGACGGTGTCGATGTCTGTGAGCGTCGCGACGGCTTTGGCAATCGTCTGCGGGTACTCGACGCCGCTGGCGCCGTTATTGGCGTCCAGGGGTGGAACGGCCTTGCCGCCGAAGGCGTCGCCGGCGTGCAGCACGCGCAGCTCGGGGAAGACGACCCACGCATCGCCGCCCGTATGGGCGCGGCCGAAGTAGTACAGATCGATGCGGTCGGTGCCGCTCCCGACCGTCAGGCGATCCTTGAAGGTCCTGGTGGGAAGTCCGCGGCCGTTGTGTTCCTTGAAGAGGTTCGGCTGCGTCGGCCCACCGCTGACCGGACGCATCTCCTTCATCAGCATCGCGGTGTTCTCGTGTGTCACGACTTCCACGGTCGCTGGGAACTCGACGTTGCCGCCGACGTGGTCCATGTGCGTGTGCGTGTTGATGATCATCGTCACCGGCTTGTCGGTCACCTCCTTGAGCTTGTCGATGAGCGGCTGGCCCCAGCCGGGGAGCTTCGTGTCGACCAGGACCACGCCGGTGCCGGTGACGAAGGCGGCGGTCGTGCCGGCCTGCGGCAAGCTCACGCCGCCGATCTGAACGGTCCTCCCGCCGCCGCGGATCACGTAAAGGTTGTCCCTGATCCATCACGAGGGCGCCGAGCACGAATCCGCGGTTCATGATCATCTCCTTCAGTCCACGCGCCGGCATCACTCCGACGGCGAGCGCTGCACGTGCTCCTTGATTCCCAGGTTTCGCAACAGCCGATGCAGATAGGTCGGCTGCAGTTGCAGCACGCGCGCGGCCTGCGCGCAGTTGCCCCCCGCACGCACGACGGCGTCGCGAATGATCTGGCGCTTCGCGGCGTTCACGCTGGCGTGGTAGCCAACATCGCTCGGCACCGACGCCGGTTCCTCGAGAACGTGCTCGGGAAGGTCTTCCAGCGTGATCCATTCGCCGGATCCGAGCACCACGGCGCGCTCGATCGCGTTCTCGAGCTCGCGCACATTTCCGGGCCACTCATACGCGAGCAGCCTGGCTCGCGCCTCGCGCGTGACGCCCCGAATCCGACGCTGGCACGTAGTCGAATACTTTCGGACGAAATAGGTGATGAGCAGCGGAAGATCCTCGCGCCGCTCTCGAAGGGGAGGCACGACGACGGCGACGACGTTCAGTCGGTAGAACAGGTCTTGGCGAAACGCGCCCTGCTCGACGGCAGCCTCCAGGTCGCGATTGGTCGCGGCGATGACGCGGATGTTCAGCGGTAGCGGCCGGATGCCACCGACGCGCTCGATCTCGCGCTGCTGCAGTACGCGCAGCAGCTTCGCCTGCAGCGGCGGCGCCAGCTCGCCAATCTCGTCGAAGAATGCCGAACCTTTATCGGCCAACTCGAGTCGGCCGCGCTTCTGGACCAGGGCGCAGCCCTCATCGCGGCCAATCGTCGCGACCTGATCGAGCGCGATCACCCGCCCACGAGCAGGGCCAGCAACGACGATGAGGACTGCTCCTCGTGCGCTCATCGGCAGTGACGCGATTATAGCCGCGCTCTTCAGGCACGATCCGAACGGATAGCAGCCGTATCCGATCGGATAGTGTGTCGAGCCCTCTCACTCCCGCACCAGGCCGATGACGCTGCGGCGGCGCCTTTCGCGATCCCGCACTCGATCAAGCAGTTGCGCGTGAGCACGGCGCGCGCACGACCTCACATCACTCAACGGATCTCTGCGGTCGAGGGAGACCACCGTCAGCGGCACATCCGCATCCTCGTGTCGACGCGGACCACCGGCGATCGGCTGCTGGCGACGATCGCCCACGAGCTGCAGCACGCGCTCGAGATCGTGCGAGAGGCGGACGTCATCGACGGTGTGCGTGCGCTCGCGCTCTATCGCCGCATCGCGACGGGGGATTGCGGCGAGGGGTTGTCGGAGGCGTGCGAGACCGACGCGGCGTTGGCTGTCGAGGCCAAGGTGCTCGAGGAGCTGCACCGGGCGTCGCAGAACGAGGATGGGTAACCCTTCGATTGAACCCTTGGACGGATGGACAGTCGACTCTCCGGCTTGCGGACCGAAACCCTGGCCTGGTGCACCGGCGCGCCAGGATCTCCCGAACCCTGGTGCGCAACAGGTTCGCGGATGTCGGTGAGATTGGCTACCGACAAGCCGGGCGCTATACTGCCCGGGGTCCGAAGAGGGCTCAGCACACGCGAGCCTCCCTTGGTCCTGTGCCGACGGCAATAGGGTGGGCGGAGTCGGTCGCAAGGGTCAGGTCAAGGTCCCGGCCGGCGCGGCTCGCGTCGATCTCACGGGCAAGACCGTCATCCCCGCGATCGTCGACACCCACACGCACTTGGCCGGCACGCGCGAGGCTCTCGTCGATCAACTGCAGCGGCTGGCCTATTACGGAGCCGCCGCGGCGCTGAGCCTGGGACAGGACGCGGGCGACCTGCCGTTCCAGGTGCGGGCGGAGACGATTCCCGGTGCCGCGCGATTCCGCACCGCGGGGCGTGGCATCACGATGCCAGAGCCGGGACGAACCGACATTCCGTACTGGATCACGAGCGAAGCCGAGGCACGGAAGGCCGTGCAGGAGCTTGCTGCGCGGAAGGTCGACCTGGTCAAGATCTGGGTCGACGATCGAGACGGCAAGTACCAGAAGCTGACGCCGGCGCTCTACGGCGCGATCATCGACGAGGCGCACAAACACACGCTGCGCGTGGCCGCGCACATCTTTACGCTCGACGATGCCAAGGGCCTTCTGCGTGCCGGAATAGATGGCTTCGCGCACGGCGTGCGGGACAGGGACATCGATGATGAGCTCGTCACGCTCTTCAAGCAGCGGCCCGACGTCTTCCTTATCCCCAACCTTCCTGATCAGGGGATGGCCGGGAGCCTTGCCTGGTTGAGCGACACGGTCGCTCCCGCCGAGCTCAAGAAGATGCAGGAGGCGCAGGCGGCGCGGAAGCCTGGCGTGCCCGAGTCGTTCGCAATTCAGGCGCGCAAGGCCGTGCAGGAACTTGCCGGCCGGAAGGTCGACCTGGTCAAGATCTGGGTGGACGACCGAGACGGCAAGTACAAGAAGCTGACGCCGGCGCTCTACGGCGCCATCATCGACGAGGCGCACAAACACGACCTGCGCGTGACCGCGCACATCTTTACGCTTGACGATGCGAAGGGGCTTCTGCGCGCCGGGATCGATGGGTTCGCGCACGGCGTGCGGGACAAGGATATCGATGAGGAGCTCGTCGCGCTCTTCAAGCAGCGGCCCAACGTCTTCCTCGTTCCGAACCTGCCCGATCGCGGGATGACCGGGGACCTGGCGTGGTTGAGCGACACGGTCGCTCCCGCCGAGCTCCAGAAAATGCAGGAAACGCAGGCAGCGCGGAAGCCTGGAGTGCCGGAGTCGTTCGCGGTTCAGGCGCGCAATCTCGCCAAGTTGAATGCCGCGGGCGTCCGCATCGGCATGGGCACCGACGGTCCCAGTGCCGGATGGAACCCGCACGTCGAGATGGCGGACATGGTGGCGGCGGGCATGACGCCGGCGCACGTCATCGTCGCCGCGACGCGTACGTCGGCCGACATTCTGCGGCTGTCCGACCTCGGCACGGTGGCGACCGGCAAGAGCGCCGACTTCGTCGTGCTCGAAGCGAATCCGCTCGACGACATCACCAATACGCGCCGAATCACCCAGGTCTATCTGCGCGGGACGGCCGTCGACCGCGCGGCGTTGAAGGCACGCTGGACCAGGCGAGACGATAGGCCGGATGAGCGGCCTGGCGTGAACCTACACCGGAACTCACTTGATTCGGTGAGAGCTCCGGTGGGCTGGTAGGCCTGGTGGGCCGGGTGGGCCAGGTGGCACAGCGGAGGTCGAGCACGCGCGACGGGTTCATGCAAGGCCGTCGAACTCCTGCCCGACGAGCACCTGTGCCCAGCGCGCCGGTGGTCCGTCCTTCGCGCAGAACCACAGCGTGCAGGCGCCGTTGTTGTCCCTGAGCGCCAGTATCTGGCCGCCGCGGCCGTTCTCCGGGAGTTTGGGCCCTCGGTCGGGGACGTTGATCCCCTGCGGCGTCACCGGGAAGGGGGAGTTGAGCGGGCCGATATCGTTGGGGATCAGGAAAATCTGCGCCGCGCTCTTCGATTGAAACACGCCACCGTTGTCGGTGGACGACCTCCCGGAGACGCCGGGACCGCTATCACTCGTACCGGAGACGCCAACGCCTGAGGTGCTGCTCCCGGACACGCCGGGTGACAGGTTACTGATGCCCTGGACGCCCGTGCTGTTTGCGCTCTCGCGCTTGACCCCGCCGCTGCCACCGATACCTCGCACGCCAATTCCCGCGTTGCCGCCGTTGCCGATGACGCCGGAGATGTCGGCACCTTCCCACGCGAGGTCGCGCGCCGCGCCGTCCTCGTATCCCACGACACCGTTCGCGCCACGACCGAAGAGGCCAGGAGACGCACCGCCGCCCACACCGAGCATGCCCGCATGCACGTCGCGTTCGAGGTTGCGGTCACGTGGGGCGGCATGCACATAGCCCGTTACGCCATTGAGTCCTCGAGCGACGATCCCATTGCCTTCGGGAATGGTGCCGATGGCCCCACCTGTCGGGAGGCTCACCGTCCCGGTGGCATGAATGGCATCGACGCCGTTCGGGTTCTTCGTCAGAACCTGATTGCCCTCGATCGAGACGTCGAGGACGAAGTCAGTCTGATAGCCATCAGGATCGCCATCGATTGCAACCAGCAGGCTGCGTTCTTCGCTTTTGTTCGTGCGTCCGACTGAGAAGTCGTCACCGGCTTCAGTTGCAC
>JAIVJN010000204.1 GCA_020200025.1 Acidobacteriota bacterium
GACGCCTACCAGGAGCGGAACACGGTCTCGACGATCATGATCGCCCTGGGAAACGCCAAGACGCCGGCCGCGGCGAAGCGCATCGAGACGGATCATCTCGAGATCACGAGCTACGTCAGTGATGAGGTCGTGGCTCCCGGCTCTCTCTTCTCGGTCGTGTTCGACGTGAAGCCGAACGCCGGCATTCACATCTACGCGCCAGGCGCGAAGGACTACAAGATCATCAGCTTCCGCATCGACGCCAACCCGGTCTTGTCGACCAGGGCCCTGCAGTATCCGGCGTCCGAGATCTACCACTTCAAGCCCCTCGACGAGCGCGTGCCAGTGTTCCAGAAGCCATTCCGACTCGTGCAGAGCGTGGCCGTCAGCCCGTCGCCCGACGCGCGGGCGGCTCTGAAGGGCGTCGAGACGGTGACGATTTCTGGCTGGTTGGAGTATCAGGCCTGCGACGATCGACTCTGTTTCACGCCGCGGTCGATTCCCGTGTCCTTTACCGTCAAGCTGCGACAACTCGACACCGAGCGCGCCACTGTGCCGAAGTAGGCGATCGCGGCCGAGATTGAGCTGGCGCAGGCCCTGATCGACTTGTCTCGCCCCGCTCACCTCGTGGTGGGCCCGACGCTAGCGGACCGTATCGCGCAGGGTCCGCTTCCGCTGGACGAAGCGCTGCCTATCGCGCGACAAATCGTCGAAGCCGTCGAAGCCGCCCATGAGCATCGCATCATTCATCGCGACCTGAAGCCGGCGAACATCAAGTTGCGGCCGGATGGCACCGTCAAAGTGCTTGACTTCGGACTTGCGAAGGCGTTTGACCCGAGCGGTGAGGCTTCCGACCCGGTGCCGATATCGCCGACGCTGGCGAGCCCGGCGGCGTCAGGCATCGGGAGGATTCTCGGGACAGCCGCGTACATGAGTCCCGAACAGTCACGGGGAAAAATCGTCGACAGGCGTTGTGACATCTGGGCATTCGGCTGCGTGCTCTACGAAATGCTCACTGGCCGACGGCCGTTCGAGGGTGAGGACGTCACTGAAATCCTCGCGCGAATCATCGAGCACGAGCCGGACTTCGATGCGCTGCCTGCTTCAACTCCTGCATCTGTTCGGCGCCTCCTGCGCCGCTGCCTCGAAAAGGACCGCCGGAGACGCCTTCCCGATATCGGTGCGGCACGGCTCGAGATTGATGATGCCTTGGCGGCGGGCGCCAGCCTCGACTCAGCTGCCATAGCAGTCCCACCGGCACGAACGCGCGTGCATCCGGCGTGGATCATCGCCGCCGCGCTAATCGTCGCGTCGCTCGTCGGTCCCCTTGCGTACTGGCGATTTTCGCGGAGTGAATCACGTCCACTCGTTCGCGCATCGATTCCGCTGGCGGAGCGGTTCGAATTTGGAATACTTGGTCAGCAGCCAGCGTTTTCGATCTCGCCCGACGGCACGCGTGTCGTGTACCGGACCCTCGGTGGAGGGCCGCTGTCCAGCCGACTGTTGAACGAAGCAGCGAGTACCGTTATCCCCGGAACCGACGGCGGTCTGAATCCTGTCTTCTCTCCAGACGGCAGGTGGCTCGCGTTCTTCGTGGGGCCCACCCTCAAAAAGGTGTCGTTCTCTGGTGGTGCGGTGATCACGGTGGCCACATTGCCGCATAGCGTCGGTGCGCAGGGATACCGCGGCGCCGCTTGGGCAGACGACGGCACGATTGCTTTCTCGTCGTCGACCGGCGCAGGTCTTTTCGGTGTGTCCGATCAGGGCGGCGAACCGAAACCGCTGACGGCCATCGAGCGAAATGCCGATGACTGGAGCCACCGCTGGCCGCATTTCCTACCGGGCGGGAGGGCGATTCTCTTCACCGTGAAATCCACGAACCTGCAATCGTTCGACGACGCACAGATCGTCGTTCGGTCGCTGGATACAGGAGAGCAGCACCCCGTGGCGCAGGGCAACTCCGCGCAGTATGTGCCGACCGGACACGTGATCTACGCGCGTGCCGGGGCACTCTACGCTGTGCGGTTCGATGCGGCGAGGCTTGCGGTCACCGGCGCGCCGGTCAAGGTCGCAGACGGCGTCATCACGCATCCCGATACCGGCGGGGCGCAGGTTGCGATTTCGCAGACCGGAACGCTCGTCTATGCAGCAGGCGACTCCAAGACCGCCGAGCGTCCGCTGATGTGGGTCGATCGCAGCGGGACTGCGCGGCCAGTTATCGATCGGCAGGCACCATTCTGGTGGCCGCGCATCTCTCCTGACGGTCAGCGCATCGCCGTCACCATCGACGGGGCGTTCTCAAAGTTGTGGGTGCTCGACGTCGAACGCGGAATCTTCACGCGGGCGAGCCAGCTCGCCGGTGATCAGGATCGCTCTCAATGGACGCCTGATGGCCGTCAGGTCACATTGGGTGTGGACACGACTGGCAGTGGCACGGTTCGCCTTTTCACCGACAGCACCGATGGCACCGGCGGCGCCACGGTCCTCGTCGACAGCGCGCCGGCGGTCCATGCGCTGGACTGGTCGCCCGATGGACGGCGGTTGCTCTACGGACAGACCGGCGCGACCACCGCTCGGGACGTGTGGATCTACTCGAGCGACGACCGGACGTCGAGGCCGTTCCTTGAGAATCCGCCGAACGAGTTTTCGGCCTCCTTCTCCCCCGATGGCCGGTGGGTCGCGTTCGTGTCCGACGAATCAGGTCGGGCCGAGGTATTCGTGCGGCCATTCGCGGGGCCGGGCAGCCGGACACAGGTTTCCGTCGACGGCGGTACCGCTCCGGTGTGGTCGCGAGACGGGCACGAGCTCTTTTTTGCGAAGGGAGACACGCTCTTCACAACAGCGGTCAGCCTCGGCCGAACATTTACCAGCGGCGCCGTCAGGCGTCTGTTTTCAGGACCGTACAGTTTCGACGAAGTCATCGTCAATTACGACGTGGCACCTGATGGGCAGCGTTTTCTGGTGCCGCGCAGTCGCATCGATTCAGCTCCACGTCAGCTGGAGCTCGTGCTCAACTGGTTCGAGGAATTGAACCGGCTCGCACCCAAGTGACGTTCTTGGTGCCGGACTGACGTCAGTGCTGGCTCTAACGCAT
>JAIVJN010000428.1 GCA_020200025.1 Acidobacteriota bacterium
CGTCGGCCGTCGTCTCGCTCAGCCTCGTAGCGCGTAGCCTGAAGTACGGCATTCCACGAGAGCTGGTAGTCAAAATGCTCGCAAACGTGCTGGTCGACGCTCTCCTCGGAGCAGTCCCGCTCGTCGGTGATCTCGCCGACATTTGGTTCCGCGCGAACACGCGGAACGTGACCTTGCTGCGGGAATATCTCGATCGGGGCAGGTAGGGCAGGTGGGGTGGCGGGGGGCGCACCGCTCTATTTGATCAGCAAGAGACGGTAATTGGCCGAATGCATGAACTGCACGCCATGCTCCATCAGGATTGCATCGTCTTCGATGGGAATCCGCAGTTTTGTGCCGCCCCACTCCGCGATCGGGGTGTAGGCGAAGAACTCGAAGGCGAACATGTGCTGCAGGTGGAGATCGAACGTCCGCTGAATCGGCTGCCACGTGGTCAGTGACGGCCCGATGTCATGACCAGTGTTCCCGACGGGATGGAATCCATAGGCGACATCGGTTGCGGCGTCGTTGTTCGGCCGGTTGAACTCGATGACCCCAAATCCGGCCGCGCTCAGCGCGGCGTCCATGGCCTTCATCGTCTCGTCGGCACGGCGTCCGGGCTTGATCGCCCGCTTCAGCACGTCGCGCACGCTGATGGCGCGGTCGAATGCCGTCTGAATGCTTTTCGGCGCCGTCGTCTCGTTCTCTTTCAAGACGTAGGCAACGCGCTTGACGTCGGTGCCAAAGTTCATGAGCTGGACGCCCCAGTCAATCATGACGACGTCGCCCGGTTGGATGATGCGGGCGGTCGAGGTCGCGGCGATGCCCTCGCGGCCCGTGATGTACACGGAGGGCATGTCGAACTCCGAGCCGAGGCCGCGCTCGAGCAAGCGGTCTTGCAACCACCAGGCGACGTCCTCGAGCGTTGTCTTTCCCGGCGTGACGACCTCGTTCGACAGCGCTCGTTCGGCGAGTTGAACGGCCAGCCCCGACGCTTCGCCGAAGGCGACGATCTCCGTGGCCACGCGTCTCGAGCGAAAGTCGGCGACCAGGCGCTCGGCGCTGACGAGACGGTCGGCGAGTGCCGTTCCGAGCGTCTCGACGAGATGCGCATGCATGGTGTGCGACAGCCCGTCGGCCGGGCCGATCTCGTCGGACATGTTCACGCCGATTCGCTTCGGATTTTGCGCCCTGACGAACTCGGCCAGCGTCGAGGCCGGCTGAAACAGATCGTACGCGCCCGATTGCTCGATCAGGTATCCGCTGGGGCCGAGTGCGGCACGCTCGATCCGCTCACCGCCGCGGTCCGTGAAGACGTAGTAGCCAAGCCCCGAGACGTAGCCGCGCCCAAGGTCGTTCCAGAGAGGTTCTTCGTGGTTCTCCTTCACGGCGACAATCCACATGTCGATGCCGTGGCGGCGCATCGCCTCGGGCAGGATCTGTTCGAACTTGTCGAGTCTGATCTGCCGTTCCATTTCCCACCGGCGGCGGGCCTCCTGCGCGTGGAGGGCCGGCGACCAGAGCGAGATCAGACACAACAGGATCGGCCATCGGGTCATCAAGTCACCTCGCACCATGAGCGAACCCACCGGGTTGCTTTCGAGCCCTCGGCCGAGCAACCCGGTTGGCTGGCTTTTGTTGATCACCAGGAAGGGTCACGACGATCGCGCGGCCACTACAAGCCTTCGTGCGCTTCGCGGCGGCCTCTGGCCCCGGTCCGCCATGACATTTGTTTACATCTTGCTGCATCGGCTTCGGGCACACTACGCTGCTGAGCCGTTACCCGCATGCCGATTCGACCATTCATTCCGTCTTCAGTGCAACTCGTCGTCGCTGCCCTCATCGTGGCCAGCGTGCCCGCAATGGCCGGGCCGCCCATCGACTACGCAACGGCGCGCCTGGATCGCAAGCTTCCCGCGGTACGGGTCACCGGCCCTATTGCCCTCGACGGACGTCTCGATGAGGCGACGTGGGCAACTGCGCCGCTCGCCAAGGACTTCATCCAGAACGATCCCCGCGAAGGCACGCCAGCCACGTTCGACACCGAGGTGCGGCTCCTCTATGACGATGACGCGTTGTACATCGGCGTTTTCGCCAAAGACCCCGAGCCCTCGGCGATCATCGTCAACGAGTTGCGCAAGGACTACAACACCAGTGCGGCGGATGGCTTTCAGGTTGTCATCGATACCTTCAAGGACGAGCGCAACGGCTATCAGTTCTTCATCAATCCCAGCGGCGCGCGATGGGATGCTCAAATGTCGAACGAAGGCCGCGAGACCAACAGCAACTGGGATGGTATCTGGGACCTCGCCACACGCATCGGCGAGGACGGCTGGTACGCGGAGATTCGCATTCCGTTCCGCACGCTGAAGTTCTCGCCGGATGCTGAGCAGACGTGGGGGATCAATTTTCAGCGGCGCCTGCGCCGGTTGAACGAGAACAGCTACTGGTCGCCGCTGCCACGTATTCACAATCTCTCGCGGGTCTCGATGGCGGGCACGCTCGAGGGGCTCCACGGCCTCAGGCCCGGCAGCAACCTCCGGATCAAGCCTTATGCCCTTGCGAGCTCGAGCCGCGTGGGAGCCGGTCCCAACGATGGGGACTTCGATGCGGGCCTCGACGTGAAGTACGGCGTGACGAGCGGGCTGACGTGGGACTTCACCGTCAACACCGACTTCTCACAGGTCGAAGCTGACGAGCAACAGGTCAACCTGACCCGCTTCAATCTGTTCTTCCCCGAGAAGCGGGATTTCTTCCTCGAAAATTCCGGCATCTTCCAGTTCGGCATCGCCAACCAGGGTGGCGGTGGAGGTGGTGGTGGCGGCCGGCAGAACCCGTCGCAAGACATGATTCTGTTCTTCAGCCGCCGCATCGGCTTGTCGGACGCCGGCGACGCGATTCCGATTCTCGGGGGCACGCGCCTGACGGGCCGTGCCGGCGGTCTCAGCATCGGCGCGCTGAACATCCAGCAGCGCGAGAAAGGGACGTCGCCGTCCGCGAACTTCGCGGCCCTTCGGCTCAGGCGAGACGTTCTGGCACAGTCTGACATCGGCGTGACGGTCCTCAACAAGGAGGTCAGTGG
>JAIVJN010000022.1 GCA_020200025.1 Acidobacteriota bacterium
CCGTTCGATCTGCGAGACAAGCGGGCCCTCAAGTTCGAGCGTGACAAGGTCGACTCGGTCGAGATCGCGCAAGGATCGACGAAGCTTGTTCTTGCGCGTGCCGGAACGGAGTGGACCGTTGATCAGCCGGTGAAAGCGCGCGGTGATTACTCCGCCATCGAAGGCCTTCTCACCCGCCTCTCGACCGCGTCGATGACCAAGATGGTCGATGCCAATGCCAGCGATCTGGCCAAGTACGGCTTGGTCAAGCCGGCCATCACGGCCACGGTCGGCATGGGCAGCAGTCGTGCGGTGCTGCTCGTCGGTAATGAAGAGGATGGTCAGGTCTACGCACGCGATCAGTCTCGGCCGATGGTGTTCGCGGTCGATCCCACGCTCCTCACCGATCTGAAGAAGGGTGTCGAAGATTACCGGGACAAGAACCTCTTCGAGTTCCGCCCCTTCAGCGCGGCTCGACTCCGGCTCACCCGCGGTCAAGACACGGTCGAGCTGCAGAAGACGCCAGGCATAGGCGAGAACGCGACCGACAAATGGCAGCGCGGCGTCTCAGATGGCTCGACCGTCGATGTCGAGGCGGCGAAGATGGACGACCTGCTCACCAAGCTCTCCAACTTGAGGGCGGAGTCGTTCAGCGCGACCGATGCCAAGACCGGCTTACAGGCGCCGGCCCTGGTCGTGGCCGTCAGCTTCGACCAAGGGAAGTTCGAGCGCGTGCGCTTCGGCCGGTCGGGTGGCGATGTCTTCGCCGCACGGGAGGGTGAGTCCGGCGCTGCCCGCGGCGACGCGAGCGCGTTCGACGAAGCGATGAAGGCACTCGATGCCCTCGTCGCGCCGTCGACGGCGGGAACCCCTGCTCCCAGCGGAAAGTGAGTCGATTGACGCGGCGCGCACGAGCGATCACCGGCGCGCTCGTCGCCGTGCTGACGATCGGGCTCGGCTGCACCTCGCGAGGCTCCGCACCGGCGGCCGCCATTCCCTCCGTCTCCGACCCGCTCGACTCGACCGCGCGGCTGTCGCGGGCGCTCGCCACCCTGTTCGACGACGAGCGGTTCGAGCATGCCGCGTGGGCGGTCGATGTGCGGTCGCTCACCACGGGCGAGACGCTCTTCACGCGCCACGCGCAAGCCTTGATGGTGCCCGCCTCGAATCAGAAGCTGCTGTCCGCCGCCGTGGCGGCAGAGCACCTCGGGTGGGACTATCGTTTTACGACCCGCCTGCTGGCGACGGGATCGATCGATGCGCACGGCACGCTCAACGGCGACCTCGTCGTGGTGGGCGATGGCGATCCGAGCATCAATCCTCGCCATCCTGAACGCTGGCGCGTGTTCGATGACTGGGCGCAAGCACTTCGCGATCGCGGGTTGCGCGTCGTCAGTGGCCATCTGGTCGGCGACGACAACACGATGGCCGAGCCCGGCTGGGGCGACGGCTGGTCGTGGGACGACTTGGCGTTCGGCTACGGCGCGCCCTACGGCGCCCTGCAGTATCACGAGAACCAAATCGAGGTCCTGATCGGGCCCGGCCTCGAGCCGGGCGCGCGCGCGATCGTCGCGACGGCCCCGCTCGGCAGCGGCTTGCTCGTCGACAACCGGGCGGTGACAACCGCAGTTGGCTCCGAGACCCGCATGCGAATTGCGCGACTCCCCAGCACGATCCATCTGCTCCTAGAGGGCGAGATTGCGCTCGATGCCGCACCGATTACACAACTGGCCGCCGTCGACAACCCGACTCGCCTCTATCTCTCGGCGTTTCGCGAGGCCTTGGGTCGCAAAGGAATCGTTGTGGCGGGCAGCGCCCTCGATATCGACGAGCTGCGGACGCCACCGGACTCGAGCGCCGTGACCGAGCTCGTGGTCGATCGCTCGGCGCCACTCGCCGACTTGATCGACGTCTCCTTGAAGTGGAGCCGAAACGGCTATGCCGAGACGCTGCTCGTGGCGCTTTCGGGAGAGAAGCCGGCGACAGCGGCCCAGGGCCTTGGCGTCTTGATCTCGACTCTCCGCGGCTGGAACGTGCGCGACGACGAGTATCTGCCGCGTGACGGCTCGGGTCTGTCGCGCTATGACTACGTCTCGGCCCGGATGCTGACGACGGTGCTCGCGCACCTCTGGTCCGATGCCAGGCATCGCGAAGCCTTTCGCTCGTCGCTGCCGGTTGCCGGCGTCAGCGGGTCGCTGGCCGAGCGCATGAAGGACACCTCGGCCACCGGTCGGGTGTGGGCGAAGACGGGCACGCTCTCGAACGTGCGGACGTTGTCGGGTTACGTGCTCACGCGTGACGACGAGCCGCTGGTGTTCTCGATTCTCGCCAACCACTACCGCACGCCGACGACGGAGGTCGACGACGTGACCGACCGTGCCATCGTCACTCTCTCGCAGTTCTCGCGTCGGTAGGCGCAGGAGTCGGTACGGTGATCACGAATCCTACATCCGGTTACTCCACCTCGAACAGGTAGGCTGATCCGGATCGTGCGACCAAGCGAATCCCCTGTCTCTTCTCGGCCGCCACGACGCGCTCGTCACTTCCCCATCGGTCGGTGTCGATGACGACGTATCGGACGCCCAATGCGCGTGCCAACTCCACTGAGCTGCCGGCGGGGAACTCGCTCAACTGCTCGATCGTCGAGAGGTACTCCGCTGGCTCGGCGCGCCCATATCCGTTGACGATGGGCCGCCAGTGATGGGCGGCGAACAGCAGGTAATCGGCCCGTAGGAACCATTCGGGACGTAAGCGGTAGTCGGGCAATGAAACGACCGCTCCCGGTGGCAGGTGGTCGAAGGCGCGATAGACCGGCGGCACGCTCAGTCGCTCTGCGCGTGGGATGTCCGATCCGATCACGAAACACTCTCCCAGAATGGCCACTCCCGCAAAGGCGGCGAACAGGACCCGCGGCAGCGAGCCTCGTAGGCGGTGGAAGACCAGGAGCACGCCGAAGCCGGCGAGAACGGCCACGCTCAACAGCACGAGAAGCCCGAATCGGCCCGGCGCCCTGAACAGAGACAGGCCGGGGGTGGCAAGAAGCAGATCGAACGGCGCGAAATGGTCGGACGAGGGACCCAGGGACAAGCACAGCGCGAACGCCCCCAGCGCCGCGAAATAGAGAGGCGCTCTGAATCGCGCCCAGTCTCGATCCTTGATCAGACTCCCCACAAGTCCGACACTGGCCAAGAGCATCGCCGTCCATCCCAAGAAGAGCGTCTGCTCGCCCCAAATCCATCGTGTCGCCAACCGATCCTGCAGCAGCGAGCCAGCCAAGGTGTTTCGTGGAGGAATCACATAAGACGCCAGGTCCGCACTACCGGCATTCAGCTCGCTGAGCGGGCCGGGTTCGATGGTTCGCACGTAGGGAAGGGCGACCGGGCTCACGACAACGACCCCCACAAGGGCTGCGACGCACAGATGGACCAGGCGCACACGGGTTCCAGGCCATCTCTCGCACGCGAACAGCCACGCGACCCACGCCGTGCCAAGGACGACCGTCATGACGGCGAGGTACCACGACGTGAGGACCTGAGCCGCACCGATGATGAACGCCAGCATCATGCGGTTCCAGGTCGGCACTCGATACCATCGGCCGAGCGCGACGAGCAGCAAGGGCAGGCCGGCCGTCCATTGCAACTGCAGATGGGTCAGGTGAGACATTCGGAAAAAGCCCCAGCCGAAGATCAATGCGGCAACGAACGCCGGGAGGTGACGTCGGGTGAGCCAGACGAGCAGCGTATGAGCGGCCATCGCGTTCGTCCAGAACGACAGGACCCATACGAGATTGCAGGCCAGCACGGGGTTGCGCGTCACGAGGTTGAATGGCGCCGCGACGATCCCCAAGGTGAGCATGTGCTCGGTATAGCGAAGGGCGTGCTCGCTCGGATAAAAGATGTTGGCGTCAAAGAGCGACTGGCCGGTCATCAAGGCATGAAGGGGCCAGGCGAGCGTCCAAACGATCAACCGGCCGTCGCCCGCGAAGCTCGCGGTGGCGAGCTCGTCGAGCTCGATGAACGGCCGGATCATCACGAGGGTCACGACGACGTAGACGATGGCGGCGATGAACCACGGCCGGCGGTGGTTGCGGTCGTGGGCGATCAACGCAGGCGTCATCCGCGGGGGATCGTCTCACAGTCGATGCGGCGCATCCACCGCGCCGCATCGATCACCCCACGCACGCGCGCGATGTGGCCGGGCGGCACAAGGGCGTCGGGAAGCTCGCCGTCCCGACGACTGCCGCCACGACCTGCTCTTTTGTCACGACTTGATAAACTCACCGAATGGTGGCTTCCGTTCACGAGACTCTGCTCACCGTGTTGCGCTGTCCTGCCTGCAACGACTCCGAGCTGAATCTCAATGGCGACGCCGACGGGTTGGCAAGCCTCCGCTGTGTGACGTGCGGTGGGTCGAGCGCTTTCAGGGACGGCGTGCTCTATGTAGAGTCGCCTACCGAGGTCCGGGAAGTAGGCGAGGAGCGGGTCGCGGTTGCGCTGACGGAATCAGAACCGAAGCTGGGCGGATGGACCGAGCGCTACACGTCTTTGCGCGACCTCGAACCGGGCTTGGCGAGCGCGTATCTGTCGCTACCGTATGGCGACGGTTCACGGCGGTTTGCTGAACCAGGTTATTTCGCCAACGTCAATCGATTCACCGAGGAGTTCGACTTCATCGCGGGACAACTGCCGCGGCATGGGTTGCTTCTGGATATCGGAGCGGACGCCACATGGTCGACCGCACGATTGGCGGCGCGCGGCCTGACCTGTGTCGCTCTGGACATCACCGATCACCTGAAGATTGGTGAGCTGTACCACACCGTCTATCCGCCCTACGCGCGGATCAACGTGGACATGCACGCACCGGTGTTTCAGGACGGCGTCTTCGACGTGGTGACCGCCTTCAACGCGTTGCATCACTCGAAGCACCTGAACCTGCTTGCCTCGCGCATTGCTTCAATGCTCAAGCCCGGTGGCATGCTGGGCTTCGTGGAGCCGTATGTTCAAAGTGCCGAACAGCGCTTACAGTTCGGCGTCGACCAGAGCAATGCCGGGATCAACGAGAACATCCACACGATCGAGGAGTGGAACGACGCGTTGTCACGCGCGGGTTTGCGCCTCGTCACGTTCGCTCTCAGCGACTCTCTGAGCGCGATTTACAGAAAAGAGCCGGATGACCGTGCGCCATCCGACGTGCTGAGGCTCGACTCGGACGGATGTTTCGTCCACTTCTATCGAGCGGTGCTCGATGTCATGCCCGCCGGCTGCCGTACAACCGTGCGAGAGCCCGTGCGAGTGCAAGTAGCCGTTCACAATGCCAGTGCGGCAGCGTGGGCAAGCCGGGGCCCCTGGCCCGTGACGCTCGGCTATCACGTGTCTCGAGTGTCCGATGGCGCCAGAGAATCGATAGCCTTCGACAACCCGCGTACCGGCATCGATCGCTTCCTGGTGCCGGGTGAGACACGTGTCTTCGACGTCCGCGTGCCACTGGCGGAACCTGGAGTGTACGAGGTCGAGTTCGACCTGGTACACGAGACGCGCTCCTGGTTTCACGATCGCGGCGGCCGGACGGCGACGATGATCTGCGAGATTGCATCAGACGAGGCATGAGGCCAGTGTTTCATGAGTGAACGCGCGGCATCGCCGATTACACCCGCAACCTACTGACTGTCACGGCGCGTGGTAGTCGCACCTCCATAAGCACGATTCGAAGCGCCCTACGGTCTGCCGGGATTCGCTGAATCCAAATGGATGGCCCGCGAGCAGCGCGACGCTTCTTCCGCACTGAAGCCAATACAGCACAAGCAGGATCAAGGAGAGTCTTCGTGCACGAGCCAAGGGGACCGTCAAGCCCGGCGCGGGAAGGACGTACCAGAACTGCGCCCAATGGAGACTCTTCAGCATCGTCCAAAAGCTCAAAGCCGGCAGCGTCTCACAGGCGCTCCTGAGAGACCGGCTTCTCAATAGATGGAGGACCAAGCACACGACGATGGCATATGTGAACAGAGCATTCCAGAACATGAGCCACGGAGGGTTCCAACCGAATTGCGACGGCTGCAACAGGTTCCAGTGGAAAGGGTTGTATTGGAGGTGCTGCGATTGAAACGGTCGGAACCAGATAAGTGGTTGCACGAAACCCCAGCAGCCAATCCGCTCCGACTCAGCACACCAGCCAGACCCTAATCCCGTAGCTCGCTCGAGATGGGTACGTAGGGCGGGCCTTCACGGCCCGCTTGCGGCGCACCGTAAAGGTGCGCCCTACAGATCAAGGAGCTCCTGTCTAGCCGAGCATAGCTCCATCGCGCTCCGACAGGCGACTCGGTTCCTGCCAGCCAACGCGACGGATGTGAGCCTGCCCGCTCGCACGAGCGCGGCACTTCAGCATCGCGTCAGAGCGTGACGAACGGGCCCAACGCCATCGCCATCAGTAGACCAACGATCCCCACGGCCAGCGCGCCGGCGAAGCCGACTGCGAAGGGCTTCAATCCCACCCCCTTGAAGACGGCGAAGCTGGTGTTGAGCCCGACGGCGGCCATCGCCGTGCCCAGCAGGACCCGCGAGCCCCAGAAGTCGCCGATGTGGATTGTCAAGGCCGACCAAGCGCCGGCATTCCACAGACCATACGCGGCGCCGCCGGAGGCAAGCGTCGCGTCGCCTATCGTGCGCACGACGGCCATTCCGAGAAAGCCGATGACGAACGTCGGCACGAGCGCGCTCAGCGCACGCGACCGGTGGGTGGAGTCGGATCCAGGCGTTATCGTACTGCGCAAGTGCATCCACGTGAGAAGCGGAATCACGGCCGCCAGAAACAGATTGCGCGTCAGCTTTGTCACCGTCGCCACGCGTAGGACGACGTCGTCGGCATACATCTGCCGATAGGTGAGCGCCGCCCCCATCACTTGCGAAGTGTCGTGAATCGCCGTGCCGAGAAACAGGCCCATCGTCCCGGATCGTGTCAGCAGCGCGTGGGCCAGATAGGGATAGGTGAGCATGCCAAACAAGCCGAACGCGACGACGTTGGCGACGGCGTAGGCAACCTCGCGCTCATCGGCGTCGATCGCGGGAGCCGTGGAGACGATGGCGGTGACGCCGCAGATGCTCGTGCCGGCAGCGACCAGCGTGCCGAGCCGCGGCGGCAGGCCCAATCGGCGATTGAACCAGGTGACGAACACCAGACCTGTGACGATTGCGGCGACGACGACGGGGAGTCCCGCCAGGCCGAGGCGCAACACGTCGAACGCGCTGAGCCGGATGCCAACGCAGATAATGCCGAGGCGAAGGACCGTGCTGACGCAGAACTTCAAGCCAGGATTGAGCACCGGCGGAAGGCGGAGCGCGTTGCGGAGGAGCAGGCCCAGCACGATGGCGACCGGCACGCCCGACACCGGGCTGCTGCCCGCGGATAATCCTTGCGCTGCCAGGATGGCCCGGCCGATCATGTCGGCCAGCCAGAAGCCGGCGAGCATGACGCCGACAGCCGCGGCAAGGCCAGGGAGAAGGGCGAGGGACGCGAGCATGGGGGTAGATGGTAGTAGAAAGAGGACCGCGCTTCGCGCGGTGGGGCCTGCTCGTCGGCGGACCGGGTGGGACCGCTTCGCGGTAGGAAGGCTGATGACGCGGTCAAGGAACCTGGTCCAAGATGTGCTACCGCCGAAGACGGTCCCTGCGTCTGCTATCGCTGAATCGACTTCAGTTGGAAGAACTCGTCGAGCGCGAGCGGACCGATCTCTCGGCCGATCCCCGACTTCTTGTAGCCTCCGAAGGGCGCCAGCACGTTGAAGCGGCCGCCGTTGATGTCGACTTGTCCCGTCCGCATCCGGCGCGCCACCTGCATGGCCCGCTCCGGGGTGCCGGCCCAGACGCCGCCCGCCAACCCGTAGATGGAATCGTTCGCCAGACGGACGGCCTCGTCTTCGGAGTCATACGGGACGACCACCAGCACGGGACCGAAGATCTCCTCCTGCGCGACACTCATCCGATTATCGACGTTGGCGAAAATCGTGGGCTCGACGAAGAATCCGCGTGGCAGATGCGCGGGGCGCCCGCCGCCGGCCACAAGTGTCGCGCCCTCTTTGCGCCCCTGATCGATGTAGCCGAGCACCGAGTCTCGCTGTCCCGCCGACGCCAGCGGACCGAGGCGCGTGCCAGCGTCGAACGGGTCGCCGAGCACGAGCTTGGCAAGCTGTCCGCGCGCGAGCTCCACCGCTGCATCGTGGTGCGCACGGGGAACCAGCATGCGCGTCCACGCCGAGCACGTCTGCCCGGAGTTTTGCATGCAGTGGTTCACGCCAGCCGGCACCGCCTTCTCGAGCGGGGCATCGTCGAGAACAACGAACGCCGACTTTCCGCCAAGCTCGAGACACACCTTCTTGATGCCGTCCCCGGCAACCGAGGCGATGCGTCGCCCTGCCGGCAGCGAGCCCGTGAAGCTCACCATGTCAACGTCGGGATGCGTGATGAGCGCCTCGCCGACGACGCGCCCGGGGCCCGAAATGATGTTGAGGACACCGGCGGGGAGACCAATCTCGTGCGCGGCATCCGCGAGCATGAACGCGCTCAGCGGCGCCAGTTCCGCGGGCTTGAGCACCAGCGTGCAGCCGGCCGCCAGCGCCGGCGCCACCTTGCAGATCACCTGGTGCAGCGGATAGTTCCACGGCGTAATGCAGCCGACGACGCCGATCGGTTCCTTGATGACGACGGAGTTGCCCAGCTCCTCTTCGAGCCGCGCCTCGCGGATGAATCGGGCGTTCATCCCGATCATCGAGATGGGAAATTCCACCTGCACCTTGGTGGCATAGCCGAGCGCGGTACCGACTTCGTGAGCAATCGACTCGGCAATGGCGGGCACGCGTGTTTTCATCGCCGACGCCAGCTTCTCGAGCCACGCCGCGCGTTCGGACGGTGACGTGTCGGACCAAGCGCCAGCGAAGGCACGACACGCGGCCCGCACGGCGCGCTGCACGTCCTCTTCCGTGCCTCTCGGCACCCGCGCCACGGTTTCTTCCGTGGCCGACGACACCACGTCGATGGTGTCGGTTCCGCTGGGACTCTGCCAGGCGCCGTCGTAATAAAGCTTGTCGTAAACGATCATGAAGACCTCTGGCGCGCCCGTACGCGCGGCATACATCTCCTGATTCTACGCTATGCTTTTTGCGCTCATCCGGCGGCGGACGTTCCTTATCAGAGGTCATTGATGCAGATCGACGGCAAGTCCTTCATCGTCACTGGTGGCGCGTCCGGCCTCGGGCGCGCCGCAGCAGAAGTGATTCTGGACGCCGGAGGACGCGTGACGATCCTCGACGTCAACCTAGAGACCGGCAAGGCGGCGGCAGATGCGCTGGGCGAGCACGCGCGGTTCGCGCAAGCCGATGTCGCGAACGAAGATCAGGTCAAAGCGGCCGTCGAGATGGCCGTGGAGTCGTTTGGCGGCCTGGACGGTGTCATCAACGCCGCTGGAGTGGGACCGGCCGCGAAAGTGCTGGGCAAGAACGGCCCCCACCCGTTGGAGCTCTTCGAGAAGACGATCCGCGTCAATCTCACCGGTACGTTCAATGTCATTCGGTTGGCCGCGGCGACCATGGTGCAGAACACGCCCGAAGCCAGCGGCGAGCGCGGCGTCATTGTCAATACGGCATCGATCGCGGCGTTCGATGGACAGATCGGCCAGCCGGCTTATGCGGCGTCAAAAGGCGGGATCGTGGCGCTGACCTTACCCGTGGCCCGCGAGTTCGCTCCCGTCGGCATCCGCGTCGTCACGATTGCGCCTGGTATCTTCGACACGCCCCTCCTTGCCGCACTACCCCAGGCCGCGCGCACCTCGCTCGGCCAACAGGTGCCGTTTCCGTCGCGGCTGGGCAGGCCATCGGAGTACGCCGCGCTCGCGAAGCACGTCATCGAGAACGAGATGCTCAACGGCGAGGTGATTCGGCTGGATGGTGCGTTGCGCATGGCGCCGCGTTAGGGCTGGTCGGGCCGGTCCGGCACGGGTGATGAACGAACCGGGGTTGCGTTCGAGCATTTACCTCACGCAACCCGGTCGGTTTCTAGGAGATCGCGCGCCACTGCCACGAGATCGGCTGCGCTTCCGACAAGCCCGCCGCCCTGCGCCAAATCCGGCTTCCCGCCGCCTTTCCCGCCAAATTTCGTGACGAGCGCCTTGAGAATGGCACCCGCGTCGATATCGGCATCGCGGTGGGACGCCACCACGACCAACGCGGGAGATGAAGCGCTGAACAAGACGACCGCCGCACCCGGTTGCTGAGCCGCTGCCACCGCCAATGCCTTGAGGGCTGTCGCATCCCAGCCGTCGAGTGTCTCGACGATGGCGAGGCGTGACCCGACGCGCATGCCTCGCTCGGCGAGCGTGCGACCTTCATGGACGGCGAGCCGCTCTTGCAGACCGCGCGCGGTGCGGGCCAGCGACTTGTTGTCATTCTGGAGCCGTTCGACCGCGCCCGCGAGTTCCTCGGGGGCCACCGAGAGGTGCCGCAGGGTGGCCGAGACGGCGTCGCGCCAGAGACGAAAGCGGGCCGACGCCCGGACACCGCAGACGAACTCGACGCGCGTGCCGCCGCGGAACTTTTCCCACCCGGTGACGGCGACGATGCCCACGCCGCCAGTTCGTGATACGTGCGTCCCGCCGCAGGCGGAGAGATCGAGCTCGTCGATCTCGATGAGGCGGAGCATCCCTGCTCGGGTCGGATCTTTACGCAGCGGCAGCTTGGCGGCTGCGTCGGCGTCGACAAAGCGGATGGTCACCGCCCGGTCTTCCCAGACCACGCGATTCGCCTCCTCCTCCGCCGCCGCGATCTCGTGCATCGTCACCTCGCGAGCGAGGTCGATGGTGGCCGTCAGCGGTCCGAGATGAAAGCTTTCGGTCCGAGCGCCCGCGAGCCGCTCGAACGCGGCCGACAGGACATGCTGTCCCGTGTGCTGCTGCATGTGCTCGAAGCGCCGCGGCCAGTTGATGTCGCCCCGAACATTCGCACCGACCGTCAGCGGACCATCGATGAGATGCAGCACACCGTCGCCGTCCGTATCCACCACGTCGATTACCCGCCGGCCGCCGAGAGTGCCGGTGTCGTGCGGCTGACCACCTGACGTGGGGTAGAACGCTGTGCGGTCGAGCACCACACGCGCGCCAATTTCGACGAGCTCGCAGCGCTCGACAGTCGCCTCGAACGTCTGGACGTAGGGCTCGGTGTAATAGATCCGGTTCGTCATGATGGGCTCGGCGATGCTCGAGTGTGAACGATACGCCTACCGACGCTCAGGAACGAGCAGCGGATCCACCAGCCCGGCGGCGGCAAAGCCGGCTTCGCGAAGGCGGCAACTGTCGCAGCGGCGGCAGGGAGAGCCGTCGCTGAGCGGATCGTAGCAACTGTGTGTGAGCGCGTAGTCGAGACCGAGCCGGTCACCCAACCGGATGATCTCGGCCTTCGACAGCGCAATGAGCGGTGTGTGGACCTCCAGGGGGCGTCCCTCGACGCCCGCTTTAGTTGCCAGACGAGCCAGTTGCTCGAGCGCGAGCGAGAGGAAGATCGTGTTTCGCGCGGGAACATAGGTGAGAGGAATTTCGGCCGTGTCGAGCGGACGCTCCTTGGGCACGTCGATCTGAGCGGTAAGCGATGACCCGCCCATCTTCGAGAGATCGACTTCGAGCTCGAGCCGGTGCGCGACGTTCAACGCGCGCGCAACCGCACGCGCCGACTCGAGCTCCCGCGCGTGGCGCTGACCATAGCGGATGGTGAGCGCACACAGATCGAAGCCGTCGCGCGCGGTGACAGCAGCGGCGGTATAGGAGTCGAGGCCGCCGCTGAGGAGAACCACGGCGAGGCGGCGCGTGTCCGGCATCAGAAAGTGCAAAGTGCAGAGTTCAGAGTAAGTGCAGAGTGCAGTGCAAAGTGCAGAGTTAGTGCACAGCGCAAAGCAAAGTGGAGAATTCCGAGTGCAGAGTCGTTGCCGTCTGCCGCTTGCCGCTTGCCGCCTGCAGTCTGCCGTCCGCCGCTTGCCCGTGTGCCGTGTCTGTTTTGCCGTTAAACCGCTTGCCGCGTCCTCTTCATTGCGTGAGTGAGTGAGGTTTGATAACGGCCTGCAGCCGTCTGCCGTTTAAGACCCTACACACCCCGCACGTCTGCGCCCCAGATGTACTTGTGCACCTGAAGTTGCAAGCGAACGGGCACCCGGTCGGCAAGAATCCATTGCGCCAGGTCGATCGGCGCGAGCACCCCGTGGACGGGCGAGACGAGCACCGCGCCGACACGGTCGCCGAGCCGCTCGCGTGTGACGATGTCGCGTGCGTATTCGTAGTCGGCCCGATCCTGGACCACGAACTTCACCTCGTCGCGTTCGGTGACGTGCTGCAAGTTCGTCCAATCGTTCTTGGCAGCCTCGCCCGAGCTCGGGCACTTGACGTCCACGATGCGCACGACGTCCGCGGGCACGTTCGCGATGCTGCGGTGACCCCCCGTCTCGAGCAAGACCGTCTTTCCGCCCGCCAGCAGCCGATCCATCAGCGGATAGACGTCTTTTTGAAGAAGCGGCTCCCCGCCCGTCACTTCAACCATCGAGCAGCCAAACCCCTCGACTTGGGCGATCACGTCGTCGACGGACATCTTCTGCCCCTCGTGAAACGAATATGGCGTGTCGCACCACGAGCAGCGCAGATCGCACGCGGTCAGGCGTACGAAGACGCAGGGCCGGCCAGCGAAGCTCGACTCGCCCTGAATGGAGTAGAAGATCTCGGTGACGGTCAGCATAGCGGCGAAGCTACCGTTCGAAACCCACTATTGTACCAGGCGAGCCCGGCCCAACCGGGCGGCAATTGCCCCGGCGACGCTCACGCCGCAGCACGGACGGGTCTGGGCTACGACGTCTTCACGGTGGCTCGGACGATGCGGTCGCCTTCCTGAATCTTCATGACGACATCCATCCCCGAGACGACCTTGCCGAAGATCTGGTGCTTGCCGTTCAAGTGAGTCGCAGGGCCCGTCACCACGAAAAACTGGCTGTCGGCCTTGGTCGGGTCGCCGCCGTGGGCCATCGACACCGAGCCCACCTCGTGCCGCTTCGTCTTGGAGAATTCCGCCACGCCGATCGACGTCCCGCTGCCGCCGGTGCCCCACTGCGCCTTCTTCGACACGTCACGCGACTGCGGATCGCCCAACTGAATGACGAAGCGCGGCACGACCCGGTGCACCCGAAGCCCGTTGTAGAAGCGCTTGTCCACCAGCCCAACGATGTGCGCCACGGTCTTTGGGGCGTCGCCGGGATACGTCTCGATCTCGAACGTGCCTTTGTCGGTCTCGAAGACGAGAATGGGACCCGCACCGGCCGGGGCTTGCGCGGCGGGCGCGGGAGCCTTGGTTGTCCCTTGTGCGAGTGCGTTGCCGGTCGACCCGATCAGCAGGAAGACGAGGACGAGACCAACACGATTCATCAGACGAGCCGACATGTCTTTCTCCTTTGTCATAGGCCGGGTTGACCGGTTCCGCCCAGAGGCGAGCTAGCTCGAGTCTTCCCGATCTTCGTGACCCCGATTTTCAGGCACGCGGCGGCGAGGGCACAGTCGCCGCAACGAGGATACACCGGGCGACACACGTTCTGACCCCAGGTGACCAAGTAGAGGTTGATGTAGGGCCACCAACGAGGCTCGGTCGCACGGTAGAGCGCCTGCTCGGTTTCGCCGGGCTCCCGCGTCGCAACCCAACCCAGTCGGTTCGCGATGCGGTGCACGTGGGTGTCGACGCAGACGTGCTGCCGGCTGCGAAAGGCCAAGATCAGCACAAGGGTTGCCGTCTTGCGGCCGACACCCGGCAGGCTCACGAGCTCTTCGAGCGTGGTGGGCACGCTCCCGCCGAATCGGGTGACCATTGTTTCGCTTGCCGCTCTCACGAAGCGCGCTTTGTTGCGATAGAAGGACACGGGGTAGATCAGCTTCTCGATCTCTTTCACGGTGAGCCGTGCCATGCGGCGCGGCGTCCGCGCGACTCTGAACAGCCGTGTCGCCGCCGCGTGCGTCGTAGCATCCTGCGTCCGGGCCGAGAGCAGCGTCGCGATCAGCACCTGAAACGGGTCTTCTTGCTGGCTCCCTGAAATCTTCTCGACGGCGGGCAGCTCCATGCCGTCGATCTCACGCGCGAGCGTGCGCATGACGTGCTCGACGGCGGCGGACGGAACGAAACCGGGTTTCGTTCTTGTCGGAGCCGCCTTCATGCGACCGGTGTCAGCGGCGGCTCACCGGACAGCACGGCGAGCACATTCGACGCGGCAAGATCGGCCATCGCGGTTCTCGTCTCCGTCGTGGCACTCGCGAGATGAGGAATCAACAGCACGTTCTCGAGGTCCAAGAGGCCCGTGTGGACCGCTGGCTCGTGCTCGTAGACGTCGAGCGCGGCTCCGGCAATGAGTCGCTCGCGCAGCGCCCAGGCAAGCGCCTCCTCGTCGACGATCGGACCGCGCGAGGTATTGATGAGATATGCGGTGCGCTTCATCTTCAGCAGCGACTTGCGATCGATCAAGTGTTTGGTCTCGGGCGTCATCGGACAGTGCAACGACACGACGTCGGATGAGGCCAACAGCTCATCGAGCCCCATCTGCGTGGCACCGGCCACATCTGCCGGCCGCTTCGCCGAATACGCCACCCGCATCCCGAACGCCGCCGCCTTCCCGGCGACGGCGTGACCGATGCGTCCCAGGCCGATGATGCCGAGCTGTTTGCCGCGAAGCTCCATGCCTAGCAGGTAGTCGAGCGCCCAACCTCGCCACGCCTGGCGACGGACGACGCGCTCGCCTTCGCCGAGCCGCCTGGTCACGGCGAGAATGAGCGCCCATGTGAAGTCTGCGCACGCGTTCGTGAGCACATCGGGGGTATTCGTCACGATGATGCCACGCGCGCGACAGGCGTCGACATCGATGTTGTTGTACCCGACCGCCACATTCGCAACGACGCGCAAGCTGGGGCCCGCGGCGTCGAGCACCGGCGCATCGATGGTGTCGGTCAGCAAACCGATGAGCGCGGACTTGCCCTCGACTCGCGACAGCAGCTCGTCGCGGGAGATCGCCTCGCTGCCAGTGTAAAGGTCCACGTCGCTCTCTCGTTCCAAGCGAGCGAGGACGACGGAAGGGAGGCGCCGGGTGACAAGGACGGATGGCTTCACGAATGATGGGTCGAGGAGCGCGCTCGGCGCCGCAGCCGTCAGTGCCCGTACGATTGGCAGAAGCCGCAGTGATTGCAGCGGACCGTCGGTTCGATGAGACAGGGGCCGTCCTGCTCGGCGCCGCTCGGAATCAGAAAGCGGCCAAAGCTCGGGTGGGCCCGCCAAGGCGGCGTCGGCGCCGCCGCGCTCGACGGGGTGCGCTCGGTCGTGCCCAGGTGGCGCGCGACAGCGTCACGCACCAATGTTCGCAGTTCATCGTCAGTCATCGCGCCGCCTGAGGACAAGTCCCGGAATAGCGATGATTATTCCTGAAGGTCGACGCTGTCGACAATCCCGATGATGGCGGCGTCAACCGGCGAACGCCTGCGGCCGAGCGCTTCGCCGGCCGCGCGACCCTCGAGCACTGCGATCACCAGCTCTCCTCTGCCGGCGCCGACAGAGTCGATCGCGAGCAGGGTCGCTCCTGCGAGCTGCCCTTTCGGGGTCTCGGGCTGCACGATGAGCAGCGCGGCGCCCTCGAGCTGCGGACGCTTGTGCGTGGAGACCACTTCTCCGACAACTCGCCCGAGGATCATCGTTCGCGCGCCTTTCGACGCTTCGGCAGGCTCGGGGTCGCTGGGGCGACCGTTCGACTGGTACTCACCGTGGATCCTGGTCTCACCGAAGGACCGAGAGACGTGGTCCAGTGATCGACGATGCCCACGATGCCGGCATCGGCGGGCACCTCGACCGGGAAGAACGGGAAGCTCGCCTCTTTACACTGACGATGAGGACGGTCTCGCCGATGCCGGCGTCGACCGTATCGACCGCGACCAGGTACGCGCCTTCGAGCCGACTCTGATCGCGCGGATCCACCGGCCGCGCCAGCAGGAGCTTGTTGCTGACGAGACGCGGATCCTTTCGAGTCGCGACCACCGTGCCGACAATCCGCGCAAGAATCATCTTACCGCTGAGGCACGCGGCCGTCAGCTCTTCGAGTTGGCCTTGCCGATCGGCAAGACATCTTCGAGATTGGCGTGCGGACGCGGAATCACGTGCACCGACACCAGCTCGCCGACGCGGCGCGCCGCCGCCGCCCCGGCGTCGGTGGCCGCCTTCACCGCCGCGACGTCGCCACGGACGATGGCGGTGACATAGCCGGCGCCGATCTTCTCCCATCCCACCAGCGACACCTTGGCGGCCTTGACCATCGCGTCGGCCGCCTCGATCATCGCGACCAAACCCTTGGTTTCGACCATGCCGAGCGCTTCACCCATGCTGCTCCTCTATGGGGCCTGGAGGCTCGGAGACTTGGAGGCTTGAGGTGCCAAGCAACCGCTCTCCTGGCCCCTCGAGCCGCCAAGCCTTCAAGCCTATCCGAGATTCCTGACCGCATCCTCAATCAGCGCGGTCAGCTCGCGATATGTTAGCCGAATCTCACCGTCCATGCTCGACGCCGGCCGACCGAGCGTGTCGGCCACGAGCCGCGTTCCGGCCGCGACGGGGGCTTGTACGACTTGGCACGTGACGTGTCCCTCGGCGTCCACGAGCGGTGAAGGATCCGCGCACACCGGTGCCGGGGAGGCGATGCCATACATACCTCGCAGGCCTTGCAGGCGCTGCACCTCATCGCGCGAGATGAGATTTTCGCGCCCGAGGAGCCGCGCCGTGAGGCTGATCTTCGCGAAGTGCTCGATCGTCTCCATGCGGTCGTAGGCGGTGAACAGATCTCCTGCCAGGGTGAGCGCGCCGTGATTGGCGAGCAACAGCCCGTCGTGCGCCTTGAGGTACTTACTGCACGCCGCGGGCAATTCGTCGGTCGACGGTGTGGCGTAGTCGGCGATGGGGATACTGCCGAGCGTGGTGATCACTTCGGCCAGCACGGCACGGTCGAGGGGAATGCCGGCGACCGCGAACCCGGTGGCGGTCGGCGGATGCGCGTGCACGACAGCGCGCGCATCAGGCCGCGTGCGATAGACCTCGAGGTGCATCTTCAGCTCCGACGAGGGATCGCGCTCGCCAGTCAGCTTCTTTCCGGCGAGATCCGTCACCACCATCATGTCGGGGGTCATGAACCCCTTCGACACGCTCTTCGGCGTCGTCATGAGGCGGTCCGCGTCGATGCGGACGCTGATGTTGCCGTCGTTCGAGGCGACGAAGCCGCGCTGCCACAGACGACGACCCACTTCGACGATGTCGGCGCGAATCTGCTCCTCGGCGCGGGTCATAACTGTCAAAAAGAAAACAACACGAAGGCCACGAAGAGCTCAAAAGCTCCTATCTGCTATCGTCACGCTGACACTACGCTCGCCAACGTGTCCCGAGAATTCATGACCTAACCTTCGTGGTCTTCATGTTGTCCTCACGTTTGCGCACCGTATCGCTCACGACACGTGTCGCTGCAGAAGTAGATGGTCTCGCCCGCGCGTACCAGGCTTGGGGATTTCCCAGGCACGACGAAGGTGCCACACACGGGATCTTTGACGAGCTTGACCGCCTGCGGCGCAGGATTTCGGCCGCGCACCTGGGGCGAGGTGGCACCGCTCACGACACCCTCCAGCAGACGCCAGACGGCGCGAATAAGAAAGATCGCGAGGAGCAACAGAAGAATGGCGCGGCTCACTTACCCGTTCCCAGACGTCCCGCCTCCGGGGTGCGCCTTCTGCAAGCCTTGAAGTGCCCGGCGGGCCGCTTGACCTTCGGGCGTATCGGGAGCCAGGGCGATGACCTGCTTCCAGGCCTCGGCGGCCCCGTCCAGGTCTTGTTTGCCGAACGCCTTGACGATGCCGAGATTGAGCAGCGTTTTCGTGTGCCTTGGATCGAGCGACAGGGAATGCTGAAACTGCTGGATCGCGCGATCCGGTTGGCTCGTGTAGTAGTAGGCAACGCCCAAGTCGGTCGAGACGTTCGCGTCCCGTGGCGTGAGCGTCAGGGCGGCTTCATACCAGGTGATCGCGTCGCTGTAGCGCTCGGCGTCGAAGAAGAGATTGCCCAACTGCACGCGCGGCTCGGCGTCCTTGGGGTTCTGCTCCGCCACAGCGCGAAGGGATTGCACCTTGCTTTGATCGAGCACAGCCGGCGCAGCGGTGGCCTGGGGCGCCGACGTTTGCGCGGGCGCCGCGGCGACCGGCGGTGCGGCCGACCGAGAGACCGGACCGGCCTGCTGGCTGCCGAGGACCCATCCGGTGATGAGCCCGAACAGGACACCGGCGAGCGCGAAGACGATCGACTCAGCCCTCATCGATTCCAGAATATCCCAGAATATCAGCGTGTTGCTCGCTGGCCGTGCCGTCACGCCACGGGAGATTCGACGGCGGTCAGATAGTCGCGCACGGCTCGTCGGAGGCCCACGAACAGCGCGTGGCTGATGAGAGCGTGACCGATCGACACCTCGTCTAGGTAGGGCAGCGCGCGAAAACGCGTCAAATTCTTGAGGTCGAGGTCGTGCCCGGCGTTGATGCCGAGGCCGAGGTCGTGGGCGAGGTCGGCCGCGTTGGCGTAGGTGCGAAAGCTCGCCTCCGTGGCCGACCCCCCTTGTTCGAAGGCGCGTGCAAACGGCTCGGTGTAGAGCTCCACCCGGTCGGCGCCGACATCGCGCGCCCAGTGAATCCGGTCGGCGACCGGATCGACGAACATGCTGACGCGCACACCCGCGGCTTTGAGCGCAGCCACGATTCGGCCCAGCTCGTCGCGGGGGGTGTTCGACGGCCACCCGGCTTGGCTGGTGATCTCACCCGGCCTCACCGGCACGAGCGTGCACTGATGCGGGCGTACCTCGAGCACCAGGTCGATCAAGTCCGGTCTGGGATCCCCTTCGATGTTGTATTCGACACGCTTCCTGCCTGCCCCCGGACGTTCTCCGTCTGCCGTCTGCCGTCTGTCCGCCTTTTGGGCGTCCGGGCGCTTCGGCGAGACCCCACCGTGGCTCGCCGCCCCGTGAGAGGCGAGCGGAGGCGGGTCGTCTGCCGACGCGGTCTCGAGCGTAGAGAGCTCGTGGCCAATCTCGCGTACGTCGGCCGTTGTGATATGGCGAGCATCTCGGCGCGGATGCACCGTGATGCCCGGCGCGCCGGCATCGACGCAGACACGAACGGCATCGAGCACCGACGGCACACGGCCACCGCGCGCATTGCGGATGGTCGCGACTTTGTTGACGTTCACTGAGAGACGGATCATAAATACGGCACAGGCGCACAGTATGCGGCAGCCGGCAGGCGGCGTAGACAGTCGATGGTTCTCCGTCTGCCGCTTGCCGCTTGCCGCTTCTACTGTCCCAATTCCGCGCGAACCACCGACGCGATCTCGTCGGCCCACGCCTGGATCTCGTCCTGGTCCTTACCTTCCAGCATGATGCGGAGTAGCGGCTCGGTACCGGAATAGCGCACGAGCAAGCGCCCTTCGCCAGCAAGGTGCGACTCGACGCGACGCATGGCGTCGGCGATGACGGGCACGGCTGACAAGTCGGTCTTCTGGCGAACGCGGACGTTGACCAGGACCTGTGGATAGGTCACGAGCGCCGACGCCAGGTCGGCAAGCTCGCGGTTGGTGTCGGCCATCACGGCCAGCACCTGAAGCGCCGTGGCCATGCCATCGCCGGTGAAGAGGTGGTGCGCGAGAATGATATGACCGGACTGCTCTCCGCCGAGCGCGAGGCCACGCGCCAGCATCTCTTCCATCACGTACTTGTCGCCGACGGCGGTGCGAACGAGACCGATGCCGCGGTCACGCAGTGCCAGTTCCAGGCCGATGTTGCTCATGACCGTCGCGACGATGGCGGCCCCGGGCAGTCGGTGATGTCGCTGGAGATGCTCGGCCGTCATCAAGAGTACCGCGTCGCCGTCGACGCGCTCCCCTCGGGCATCGACGAAGAGCGCCCGGTCGCCATCGCCGTCGAAGGCGACGCCCAACCGCGCCTGCTCGTGTCGGACCCGTCGCTGCAATACGTCGAGATGTGTCGAGCCGCAGCCGGCATTGATGTTCCGCCCGTCGGGATCGATGCCGATCGCCACCACGTCGAAGCCCAAGTCAGCGAAGAATGCGGGTGCCACCGCGGCGGTCGCGCCATTGGCGCAGTCGACGACGATGCGGCTGCCGGCGAGCGCGCCCGCCCCCGTGAGCACCTGCCTGAGATGGGCGTTGTACTGGCCGCGGAAGTCTCGAGCCTCGATCTTCGAAGCCCCATCGTCGGCGACGTGCCACGAGCGATCGGCGACGACCGCTTCCACGTGCGACTCGAGAGCGCCGGTGAGCTTTTCGCCGGCGCCGGAAAACACCTTGATGCCGTTGTCCTCGAACGGGTTGTGCGAGGCGGAGAGCACGACGCCCAGATCGAAGCCTTCTGAGCGCGTCAAGTACGCCACGGCTGGAGTCGGGATGATACCTGCACTCGTGACGCGGGCGCCCCGGCTGGTAACGCCCCGCGCGAGCTCTTGCTCGATCCAGGGACCCGACTCGCGAGTATCCCGTCCGACGAGGACGCGCACGGCGTCCCTGGTGCCGCTATCCGCGCGCGCGATGACCAGTGCCGCGCCCACGCGCGCCACTGTGTCCCGATCGAGTGGGGGAACGCCCGCCTTGCCTCGGATACCGTCTGTCCCGAACAATTTCACCCGCATCACCTTTCAGCAAACATTTCGTGCCACGACTTGGTCTCATCAGGTTGCTGAAAAACCTAGCAACCTGAAGGCGGAAGTCAAAAGGCAGAAGTCAGGTTCGAGGCCGTTTTCATCAGCCTGCTACCGGCTCCTGATTGTCAGCGTCACCGACGACGGCTCGATATTCGACGCTGCATAGTCGGGGCCAGCGTCTACCTGCACCGGCAGCCTATGGGTCCCGGCGCCCAAGCCGTCGGCCTCGACGTAAGCCGAGACCCCTTCGGCGGACAACGCCTGCAACGCGGCGGGGGCGCCCCGCACCGTGATTGAGACGACGGTTGGCGCCGGCGTCGTGGAAAGACCCGCACGAAGATTTCGCACGTGCACACGTACGCCCTGCAGCGTCAGGCCGGCGCCAAGCGGTGCGATATCCACCGCCACGTCCGCCGTCTGCGGTGAGCTCAACCGTACCCACGGATCGAAGACGCCAACGGTGACCGATTCCCTGATCGACCGTGTAGACCCCGTCACCGATATCGGCTCGGTCGAGGCTTCCTCGAGCACCGGCACGACGCGCACCGCCGTGTTCTCGAACTCGAGCGACAACGCGCCCGGGTTAATCTGCACGACCTCGACGCCGTAGGGAACGTTCACCTGACTCGCGGTGAGGTTGTACAAGCGCCGGCCACGCCGTGCCGTTTTCAGGTCGAGCACGGTCCACGCGTCGACGGGTGTGATGCCGGCAAGAGTGTCGGAGGGACCGCGGAGCCGCACGTCGATCGCATCCGGGATATCAGTGACGATCTCGAGACCCGATGGCAGGTTCTGGAATTCGAGCGGCACCCGCACGATGCGCTCCACGATTCGGTCCCCGGCCACCACCAGCCACAACATGGCCGCGATGACGATGGAGATGAGCTTGAGCCACAGGTTGCGAAACGGCGAATACGCCATAGCCTATGGCACTCTACACTTGGCACGCTGCAGGCTGCACGTCTTGTCAGCAGACGGCAAGTCTCTAGCACGGATAGCGCGATGGGTGCGGTAGATTTCGGTCGGGTGCGACGGGTACTTGAGTGCTCTGGCGCGGGTCGCACCTGGCGCATCTGCACCGACCGCACGAAGCACCCACTGCGCCCCACCTCAGGTAACTGAGCACCTGGCGCGTCGGTCGCACCGAGGTCGTGAGCTCTGCACTCGGCGGCCGCACCTATGCGTCAGCGGGCGCCCGCTTGCCCGGCGTCCGCGAAATGAGCTCGCGCAGACGAACCCGAAGGGCGTCCGGCTCCAGACGGCGATCGATGTCGGCATTGAGGACGAGCGAGATGTACCCGGTCTCTTCCGACACGACGATCGCAATCGAGTCGTTCTCCTCCGTGACGCCGATGGCGGCGCGATGGCGCGAGCCGAGGTCGCGGCTCAATCGGGGATTCACGGTCAGCGGCAGAAAACAGGCCCCTGCCGCAATACGGTCGCCTTGCACGATGACGGCGCCGTCGTGAAGGGGCGATCCCAGTTGAAAGATGCTCACGAGCAGGTCGTAGGTGAGCTTGGCGTCGAGAGGGATGCCGCTCTCGATGTAGTTGCGAAGGCCAATCGCTCGCTCGATGACGATGATAGCGCCTGTGCGCTTCGAGGCCAGCGTGCTCGCCGCCACGACGAGCTCCTCGACCACATCGTCATCCTGCTGAGCTCGTTCGAGGCGCCGAATGAGCGGCGCCCGACCGATGTGCACGAGGGCCCGGCGGATATCGGCCTGCATCAGCACGATCGCGGCGAAGACGACATAGCCGACGACGTTGAGAATCAGCCAGTTGAGCGTGGGCAGCTGGAAGCCACGGGAGACATAGAACAGCCCGACGATGAAGGCGATGGCGATGGCCATCTGAACGGCGCGCGTGCCACGAATCAGCTTGAGCAGCTCGTACACCAGAATCGACACGATCGTGATGTCGAGGACATCACGCCAGGTGATCGGGGGACGCTCGAGCAGTTCGGTGATCCAGTCCATGCTCGTCAGAAAAGCACCGTAGGCCGAGGTCTACGGCCTCGGTGGGACGCCCTTGCGGACGTAGGACCGCAACTTCAATTGCGGTAAGGAACTTTCCACCGTCGTCGAGGCGGCTGATCCCACCGCGAGGCGAAGCCGAGTGGTCCGACCGGCGCGGGCCTCAGCGAGCCGGTCTTAGCAGCCCGTGGTGAAAGTCCCGCCGGCATTCGACCGGTGAGCCATCCCCGCGGGCTGCGTTGCTCCTTCTTCAAATATGCGCCGATATTCTCAGTCGTCGCGCCTTGCCCGCGGGGCGTCTCACCGGTCTCGGTGCTCGCCGGGACTTTCACCACGGGCTGTTAGGGACGCGGAACGCCCGCCTGAGGCAAGCCCCGGCGATCTTAGTTCAGCGCCCTGCCGCGGCGCGAACGGCATCGGCGACACGAACGGCCTGCACCACGCCGGCGACATGATGCACGCGTACGAAGTGCGCCCCAGCTAGCACGGCGACTGCGACCGCGGCGACGGTCGCCCAGTCGCGCTCCTGAGGCGCGAGAGGGCCGGTGGCTGCCGTCAGAAACGACTTTCTCGACGGTCCGACCAGCAGCGGCCGCCCGAGACCAGAGAGGCGATCGAGGTCTGCCAACATCGCCAAGCTATGCGAGGCGTGCTTGGCAAAGCCGAGGCCCGGATCGACAATCAACTGGTTCGCGTCGACGCCAGCCGCCGCGGCGCGATCGAGGCTCCATTGCAGCTCGCGGCACGTCTCGGCGACGACATCCTCGTACCGCGCCTCGCCGTACATGTCGCGAGAGCGGCCGCGCGTATGCATCACGATCAGCGCCGCGCCGGCAGAGGCCACCACTCCCGCCAGGCCGGCATCGTATCTCAGACCGCTGATGTCGTTGATGATCGTCGCGCCAGAGTCGATGGCCCGTCGCGCGACTTCGGCCTTATAGGTGTCGACCGAGAGCGGAACGCGCACAGAACCGACCAGGCGTCGCACTACGGGCAGCAGTCGCTCCCATTCGTCCTCGGCCGACACGGGATGGGCGCCCGGGCGAGTCGATTCTGCACCCAGGTCGAGGAGGTCCGCTCCGGCCGCCTCGAGCTCCAACCCTCGGTTGACCGCGGCGTCCGGATTCAGGGTCAGCCCACCATCCGAGAATGAATCGGGTGTGATGTTGAGCACGCCCATGACGAGCGTGCGGGCGCCGAGCTGAAGAGGTGCTCGGCCTGGAAGAGAGATCGTGAAGTTCGCGCGAGGAGAGATGGGAGGCACGGTCGTAGCGGCCGCGCTTCAGGGTGGCCGAGCAGGGCCGGCCTAAAGGCCGGCCTCTGCGGTCCGTGGACGGTGGGACGCCGTCATTCCTGCGTGAGCGGCTTCGGCATCTGCGGGACCAGCGACGGCCGCTCCTTGTCTCGGGGCCGATCGCGCGAGGGATCGTCCGCGGCAGGTGTCGGCGGCGCCGGCAGGTCCCCGAGCGGCAAGCCGTGGGCAAGGCGGCGCACCTGCTCGGCATCGAGCGCTTCGCGGACAAGCAGCGCGTCGGCGATGTCGAACAGTCGCTGTTTGTGCTCGGTGAGGAGCGCGGTGGCACGCGAGTAGGCCTCCGTCACGATCCTCTTTACCTCACCATCGATCTTGAGCGCAGTGTCCTCGCTATAGTCCTGATGCTGTGCGATCTCGCGACCCAGGAAGATCTGCTCTTCCTTCTTGCCGAACGTGAGCGGACCCATCGATTCGCTCATGCCCCACTCGCACACCATGCGCCGCGCGAGCTCGGTGGCGCGCTCGAGGTCGTTGCCGGCGCCGGTGGTAATGGTGCCCGTGGTGAGATCTTCGGCGATGCGTCCGCCCAGCAGAATCGCGATCTGGTCGTTGAGATAGTGTCGCGAGTAGTTGTGCTTTTCGTCGACCGGTAACTGCTGGGTGAGCCCGAGCGCCATGCCGCGCGGGATGATGGTGACTTTGTGCAGCGGGTCTGCATATGGCAGAAGAATGCCGAGCAGGGCATGCCCCGCTTCGTGAAGGGCCGTGACGCGCTTCTCCTCGTCGGTGACGATCATCGAGCGCCGCTCGGCGCCCATGAGGACCTTGTCCTTGGCGAACTCGAGGTCGAACATCGACACGACCTTCTTGTTCTGGCGCGCCGCATTCAGTGCCGCTTCGTTGACCAGGTTGGCGATGTCGGCACCGGTAAAGCCGGCCGTCCCCCGCGCCAACACCCGAATATCCACATCGTCGGCCAGCGGAATCTTGCGGGTGTGCACCGCCAGGATGCCTTCGCGTCCCTTGACGTCGGGGCGGTTGACGACGATCCGGCGATCGAAGCGGCCCGGGCGGAGCAGGGCCGGGTCGAGCACATCGGGCCGGTTCGTGGCCGCCATGAGGATGACGCCTTCGTTCGACTCGAAGCCGTCCATCTCGACGAGCAACTGATTGAGCGTCTGCTCGCGCTCATCGTGACCGCCGCCGAGGCCGGCGCCACGATGGCGGCCGACGGCGTCGATTTCATCGATGAAGATGATGCACGGGGCGTTCTTCTTGCCTTGCTCGAACAGGTCGCGTACGCGCGAGGCGCCGACGCCGACGAACATCTCGACGAAATCCGAGCCGCTGATCGAGAAGAAGGGGACGTTGGCCTCTCCCGCCACGGCACGCGCCAACAACGTCTTGCCCGTTCCCGGGGGTCCCATCAGCAACACGCCCTTCGGGATTCGACCGCCGAGCTTCTGGAACTTCTGCGGTTCCTTGAGGAACTCGATAATCTCCTGGAGCTCTTCCTTGGCCTCATCAGCGCCGGCGACATCGCGGAAGGTCACCTTCTTCTGCGCAGACGACGAGAGCTTTGCCTTGCTCTTGCCGAAGGAGAGCGCCTTGTTGCCGCCGCTCTGGACCTGACGCATGACGAAGATCCAGAAGCCAATCATCAACAGGATGGGCGCCCAGGAATAGAGGAGGGCCGCCCACGGCGAGGCGGTCGGCTCTTTGGCGTTGACGATGACGTTGCGCTCGATGAGGCGGTTGGCCAACCCCTCGTACTGCACCGGAGCGTAGGTGCGGAAGTTCTCGTTGGCTTTGGTGATTCCGCTGATTTCGCTGCCCGTGATGGTGACGCGGGCGACTTGTCCGGCATCGACCCAGGAGATGAACTCGCTGAACGTCACCGGCGTCTCTTTGCTCTGGAATTTCGAGGAAAAGTTCCAGACCAGGAGCGCCACGACGAGCAGGACCATCCAGAAGACGAGGCTCTTGAGGGTCGAATTCACGGTGCCTCCCGGCGGTGGGGGTGACTCAAATCCGCCGTAATTTCAAGACTATCACGGCGTTCGTGCGCTCGTTCACGCGAAACTCGTCCGAAAGTGCCAGCCCGGCGACCCAGACGATTCGGCCGGTGGCGTCGGTGACGAGCGGTGTGCGATCGCGGTCGGCGCGACTGACTTTTCGGTTCACGAACAGATCCTGCAATTTGGTCCGCCCCCGCACGCCGCGCAGGCGCAGACGATCGCCCGGCGCCCGGCTCCGGACCGTCAACGTGGCCTCGAACGGCTCAGCCGGGACGGTGACCTCGAGCGGTCCGGCGGCCGGACGGGTCGACGCTGCCGGCAGCGGACCGTCGGCTTCCACCACCCACCCAGCTTCTCGGACTGACACCGAGCCAGGGACAGGGAGCTGGTAATGAAACGGCTGCGGATGCGATGCGACGCCTTCCCGAGGTCCTAAGACGACATGGGCGCCGTTTCGATTCACGAGGAGACCGCGGAGCGATTGGGGGGGGCGGTTCGGGCCGGCACACGCTGCGCAGACGAGATCGACCTCATCGAGGTCATACGTTCGCGACGGTTGCGCGGCTTCGAGCGCCCGCCGGACGACGCGGCGGGCCAGCGCTTTTGGCAGCGCGGCCACCCCCGCCGCGTCGATCCTGACCCGTTCGCCGAGCACGTGGATCAGCGAGGAGAAGTCGTCAGCGGCCGCCTCGATCACCTCGTCGTCGGCTCGGGCGAGGTCCGCCAGCCGCGCCAGCGCACGATCGGCCGAAGGGTTGAAATGCCTTCGAAGATACGGCAACAGGACGTGGCGCACACGATTGCGCGGGTTGGCCACGTCCTCGTTGCTGGCGTCCTCACGCCACGGCTCGCCGTGGGCGATCAGCCAGTCGCGCAAGGATTGCCGCGACTCGGCCAGTAGAGGCCGGATGAACAATTCCCGCTGCGACGCGATACCGCCGAGACCGGTGACGCCGGTGCCTCTGATGATGCGCAGGAGCACGGTTTCAGCCTGATCATCGCATGTGTGGGCGGTGGCGACGCGGTCGGCGCCGAGCGCTCCGGCCGCCTCGACGAGCGCGGTGCGTCGTGCCAGGCGCCCCGCCACTTCGAGCGACCGCCCAGAGCTGGCGGCGAGCGCCGGAACGTCGCGGTGTGCCACGACCAAGGGCAGGCCGAGCCGATCGGTCAGCGCCCGGCAAAAACTCTCGTCATCGTCAGCCGCGGCGCCGCGGATGTGGTGATGGACGTGGCAGGCGCCGGCGAGGCGCAGATCCTCACGACGAGCCAGCAGATCGAGGACGAGGAGGAGAGCCACCGAGTCTCCGCCGCCCGAAAGCGCTACGAGCACCCGCGTGCCGGGTGACCAGAGCGCACGATGCGCGGCGAAGCCGCGAACACGATCGAGAAGCATCGGCAGACACGCATGGAGAAACGAAGCCGGGTTTCGTTCGTGGCCGGATGTTGAAACGAACCCGGGGTTTCGTTTTCGTGGTGCCGGAGGGCGGACTCGAACCGCCGACCTGGCGCTTATGAGACGCCCGCTCTAACCGGCTGAGCTACTCCGGCAGGAATTCAGCATTTTAGCAGGTGCGGTAACAGGTGCGACGGGTGCGTTGGGTGCTCAGGTACTCAGGTGCGGCGAGCAGGTGCGACAGGTGCGGGGGAGGGCTCGGGTACTTGGGGGCGCAGGTACTTGGGTTCGTCGGGCTAGGCAATAAATGAGGTTCCACGGCAGCAGCCGGCGCGTGCGGAACTCGAGCCGCTCGGCGGCCAGCCCGACGCTGTCGCCGACGACGGCCAGGAAGGGCGCCAAACCGTTGAAGGTGCCGAGATCGTCGACACGCCAGCCGGCTGCTTCGCAGGCGCTCGCGAGTCGCCGTCTCGTGAACCAGGTCAGGTGCTGTGCTTCGTCGAGTGTCGGCACTAGACCCAGCCGGTCGAGCGTCCATTCAATCGCCGGCCAGGCGCTGCGGGCGTTGGGGGTTGTGAGAAAGAGCGTGGCGCCTGGACGCGCGGCCGTGGCGAAGATGCGCAGCGCCTCGATGACCTGCTCTTCATAGAGATGCTCGATGACTTCGAGGCAGCAAATGCGATCGAACGGCCCTTCTGGCACCATCGCCTCGAAGGGACCCAACACGAACCGCAAGTTCGGACGCTGCCAATGCGCGGCGGCAAACGAAACTGCGGCAGGGTTCGAGTCGAAGCCGACGACTTCTGCCGCTCGATGCGCCAGGTGGGCGGCGATCACCCCAGACCCGCATCCCGCATCGGCGATCCGGTCGGTAGGCTCAGCGGACGCAATCCGGTCGAGAAGACGAATCTTGGCGCGATGCCAGAACCGCTGCGCGGCACGCGGCGAATCGAGCGCGCGCGCCTGATAGTCGCCGGCAATGTCGACGGCGTCTCGATCGCGGCGGCGGCCGCTCACAGGCGGCCTTCGTCGATCTCGGCCGCGCGCCCGAGCGCAGGCGCCCGCTCTGCCGTGCGCGCGGTCAGCGCTTCTCGCACGATGTAACGCGGACGCGCTTTCACCTCGTCGTAGATGCGTGCCAGATACGTCCCGATGATTCCCAAGCTCACCATCAGGAATCCGCCGATGATGAGCTGCAAGAGGATGACGGTCGTGAACCCAGGCAGTGCCTCACCCTCGACCCACAATCGGATGGCTTGCGCGCCGAGAACCGCGGCAAGGAGCAGCGTCGCGACGCCGAGCAGGGACACCATCTGCAACGGCAAGGCAGAGAACGACGTCACCGCTCTTACGGCAAGGGCACTGAGCGTGCCCATCGACCAGCGCGATCGTCCTGCCTGCCGCGGCGCCACCTCGAAGAAGACCTGAGTGCGGCGGAAGCCGAGCCAGGCGACGAGCCCACGGAAGAACGTCGCCCGCTCGCCAAACCGCCGCCATTCGTCGACGACGCGTCGATCGAGCAGCTTGAAATCGGAGGCATCTTGCAAGTTGTCGCCCGTGAGCCAGGCGGCGCTGCGGTAGAAACCGCGTGTCATCCAGCGCTGCCATTTCGGCTCGCGTCCGCGACTGAGCTTCACGGCTTCGACAACGTCCCACCCCTCGCTCTGCCAGCGCTGCACCATTTCGGGAATCAGGCGAGGCGGGTGCTGAAGGTCGGCGTCGATGACGATGCACGCCTCGCCAACCGCACGATCGAGGCCGGCACAAATCGCCGCTTCTTTACCAAAGTTCCGCGAGAGCCTGATCGCGATGAGCTCCGCGATCTCGCCCGCGAGTGTTTGGAGCGCCGCCCACGTGCCATCCGTCGATCCGTCGTCGACGACGATCAGTTGGAATGACAGCTCGGTCGACCGGGCCGCTTCGCGAATCGTGCGCAGGCTCGCCGCGAGGCCGTCCGCTTCCTGGAATGCCGGCACGATCAGTGACAGCCGCGGCATATCGCCGGCCATGGTCACGCGCGTCAGTCCAGTGCGGCTCGGGCACGCCAACCTGCGTATGAGTCAGCCGTGACGCAGACACCGACGCCGTCGAGGACGCCGCACACGACGGGACGCCGGGCCGCGGCCCGAAGCGCCGGCAGGTGAGTTGGATCGATCAGATAGATGGAGCGCGAATCGAAGTCGCCGCCGAAGACGGTTCTGGACAGTGCTTGGCAGGAGGGGATGCGCGCAGAATTGTCCATGCGTGCCACCAGCCCGCCGTTGATTGTCATGTCGTGCAGGCCCGCGG
>JAIVJN010000429.1 GCA_020200025.1 Acidobacteriota bacterium
GTGCGTGGTGAGGTGGCCCTCGAGGGTGACCGTCCGCCCGTTCTCGCGCGCCCGCTCGAGCACCGCACGCCATGCATCGACGGGATCACGGCGCACGTGGCGGATACGCACGTCGAGGCCAGCGGCCAACGCCCGCTCGATCTTCGCGACCGAGGGCTCAAGCTGGCTCAAGGTGGAGTCGAAGACCAGATGCGCGCGCGCGCGATTGTCGATCCCGGTGGACTTCCCGGACGCGTTGCCGCCCGAGGTGAACACCGCCAAGGGGAGGCGTCCCTCGGCGACCGGCTCGGCGGTCAGCCGCTCGAAGGCGCCCTCCACCACGCGACCGGCCGCGGCACGTACGGGCTTCACGCGTGTCGCCCGCGCCAGCCGATAATCGTCGAAGAGCTCGCTGGCGTTGTCCGCGTTAAGCACGCGGCCGAAGTAGCGCAGGTACTCGTTCACGAACCGATCAGGGTTGCCGTGGACTGCGTCGAGGGTTCGTGTGTGGATCTCTTTGTCGATGTCGGGCTCGGCGGCTTCCATGGCGGCAGGGTCGAAGCTGTCGTCGCCATTCTCGGCGATCGCGGCAGCCTCCCTCGTCACCGCTTCGCGATCCGTTTCGAGCGCGAGGAGGGCGGTGTCGCGCTCGCTGGCTCTTGAGCCTGCGCATCACTCAGATCAGCGAGGCGCCGCTCGACGGGAACCGGCAGATAGTGCTCGAGGAGATCCGCCGGCTGCTCCTCGCGCGGCATCGTCACGGGCGCTCGCTTTCAGCGTCCGTGACGCCCCTCCCAGCGCGAGTACCTGCTCTTCCACTGGTGGACGGCATCGGCGCGCGCAGGCGGACAGATTCACCATGCACGCAATCTACTGCATGTCGTGCTCGGACCACGGGTGCAGCGCCTTGCCGCTCGCCGGGCCTCGCCAGATCACGAAGCGTTTCGAAGCTGAGCTCAAGGGCGGACCAAAGGCGACCGCCATCGCCGGTGCGCCAGATTCGAAGTGACCGACGATCCACCGATTGAGCCTGATGCTGCCGGCGTGCAGATCGGCGATCGGGCCGCGCCCATCGGCGCTGATTCGCCAGAACCCCTTTCTGAACGCGATGTCCGTCTTCCCGTTGCCATCGAAGTCCGCCACCACGGCGTCGGTGAACGAGTCCGTGAGCTTCGAGTTCAGCGGGGCCCACGGGTCAACCGATCCGCTGGAATACACCCAGCCGCTCTCGAGAACCGTGGCGACATCAGTGCCCTTGACCTCATCGAATTCGCCGAAGAGCAACTCGGAGATCTTTTTCTGCGACGTCTGCGTTGGCGTCCACGTTCGGGTCGATCCGTGCCACACCTGCCATCCGCCATTCCGGGTGAAGAACAGATCTGTCTTGCCGTCGCCATCGAAGTCGCCGACGCGGAGGTCCTTCATGGCCACTGGCATCGTGGTGAGCGGAACCAGCGCGTCGCGCCCGCTTTTCAAGTACCCGACATGACCAGTCCCATCGCGGTACAGCACGTCGGTGACCGCGTCGTTGTCGATGTCGGCGAAGCCAAGCTCCTCGAGCCGTTTGGTCGAGGCGTGGAGAAACTCCCACGGCTTTCTGCCCGCACGCGAGAAGAACCATGCCGTCCCGTTTGCGACGAAGACATCCGTGCGGCCGTCACCGTCGAAGTCGCCGGCAGCCAGTTCGCTGGCGTAGTCGGCGGCGAAGCGGTTGCCACCATGACGGAATTTCGCCAGGGCCGCGAGCCCGTCGCTGACGCCCAGGCGCTTGAAGCGCACCGCCCGGCGTAACGAGCTGTGCACGACGACGTTGTTCATGAAGTCCATGCCCACCGCCGGTACGCCGCGCAGCATGAACGCGGGACGCGTTACCGTACCGAACGCGTACCGCTGGTCGCCGCGTATCGTGTTAAACGCAATCTCGAAGTAGGTCCCGCCGGCGCCTCCGTATCCGTCATCCCCCTCGCCGTGGACGTCGAAGTGCTGATTGTAGTAACTGCCAAAGCCACCCTCGCGGTACCCGCCCTGGAGCACGTAGTTGAACCGCGCGACGTACCCGCTGTGCGCGCGGCCGCTCGCCGCCACCCCGTGCCGGTTGTGGTTGAGGACGTTGCCCATGATGGTGACGTAGGCGCCACCGCTCACATCGACTCCGTAGCCGCCCTCATCACGCGCGTTGTGGTGCATGAAGTTCCGTTCAATACGCACCAGGCCGGCGTCGGCCGGGGTGAGCGGCTGCCAGCAGATATCGCCATCCGCCGCGATGTCACAACAGTCGGGGTTGCCTGAACACGTGTGCGGCCCCCATTCGTTCAGTGGAGTGTTCTGATGGCCGCCGATCGCGGTCACCGCACCGCCCGTCCACTGATCGAATTCGTTGTCCACGATGAGGACGCGGTGACCGATCTTTCCAAAGCGCTCGGGCAGACCCAGCCCGCGGTCGGCTTCGCACCGTGAAAAGGCGCCATCCTCGGCGTTCTGGTGGACACGGATGCCGATCACGTACGGGTTCTTGGTCGCGTGGTCGTCGCCTGGTTGCGGTCCGCGAAGATGCAGGCCTTGCACGAGCACGTCGTTGCCGCAGACCTCGAACAGCGCGCGGCTGCGAGTGTCGACGATGGTCGTGAAGAGGAGCGGCCGCGACCCAAGCTCGCCGCGCTCGCCGACGAGTTGGACACGAGAATAGAGAGGGATCTCGAGTATCGGCGTGCAAACAAAGTTTCCGAATTCGTCGCGTTGCCGGTCGCAGCGCTCCATTTTCCACACGACATCGCGGGGGATAATCACGCGTCCGGCGAATGATCGATCGCGGAGCAGATCGTCGAGTTCGGCCGGAGAGTTGACGCGGCGCCCCGACAGCTCGGGAATCTCGGTCAGCCCCGTGTCAGTGAGGGCGAGCGCCGGCAATGCCTCGGTGGCGCGCCACGTGAGCACGAGCGCAGTCGTCGCGGTCGCTATCGCTGCGATGAGCCCGCCGATCAGGATCGTTCGTCCTCTTGGCACGATGCGATTGCCTCCGTGGTGCGAGCATATCCTGCCGGCGGCGCATTCGCCGCGATGTCGCGCTTCTGCCT
>JAIVJN010000023.1:0-11449 GCA_020200025.1 Acidobacteriota bacterium
CGGCGCCATGACGGTCCTCGACACGAGATCGCACAGGACCAAGAATGCGGCGCCGAAGAGCGCTGACGCCGGTAGCACGACTCGGTGGTCCGATCCCACCATGAGCCGAACCAGGTGCGGCACGATGATGCCGATGAACCCGATGGGCCCCGACAGCGACACCGCCGCGCCGGTTGCCAGGGCCGCGCTGACGAACGCCAATCGCTGAGCGCGCGCCAGATCCACACCGCGCGCCGACGCGATGTCTTCCCCAAGCGTCAGGAGATTGAGCGTCCTGGGCAGCACGGCGAACACGACAAACGCACCGCCGAGGAACGGTAACGCCGCGGCAATCGGCCGGTAGTCAGCGACGTCGAGATTGCCGAGCAGCCACCGCGCGGCGCGCAGCCAGTCAGCAAAGTCGACCAGGTACTGCACGAACGCGACGAGCGCCGAGAAAAACGCGTTGAGGGTCACGCCTGCCAGGAGCAGCACGCTCGTCGACAGTCCCCGCCGCTGGCTGGTGGCGAGCACGTAGACGATCAGTGTGGCGAGGAGCGAGCCGACAAAGCTCGCGACGGGGATGGAAGCGATGCCCAGGACCGTGCTGTCCAGCTTGCCGCCGATCGCCAGCATCGCCCCGAGTGCCCCACCCGCCGACACACCCAGCGTGAAGGGCGTCGCCAACGGATTCCTCAACAGTGCCTGCATCACGACGCCGGCCGCCGCGAGGGCCGACCCGACCAGGGCTCCCGCGATGACGCGAGGTAACCTCGCGACGAAGAAGATTTGCGCATCGACATTCTCCGACCACGGAATGGTCGTGTCGAACACCCGCGCGAGGTTGATGGGCGTCGATCCCACGGTGGGCGTCATCACCAGCACGGCGAGCGTCAACGTGCCGTAGAGCGGCAGCACCTTCAACAAGCGGCGCCGCACAGCCACCCCGGCGGCGGTTGTCGACTGCCCGCCGAGGCGCGCCGTTGATGCCGCCCGGCTGTCGACGGTCATCGCTCGACCCGCCGTAGCGGCACGACGGTCAAGTGGCCCGTGCCGTCGTGCACATGCACGTCGGCCTCCACGTCGTACAGTCGGCGGATGTTCTCGGGTGTCAACACCTGCGCGACCGGACCGGCCGCCAGCACGCGCCCATCGCGCAGCAGAATGAGCTCGCGGCACAGCGCGGCGGCGAGATTGAGGTCGTGAGTCGAGACGACCATCGTGACGCCGCGCTCCTGATTGAGGTGGCGAAGCAGGGTGGCAATCTCGAGCTGATAGCCGAGATCGAGCGACGCGGTCGGCTCGTCGAGCAGCAGCACGTCGGACGCCTGTGCCAGCGCGGCCGCGATGATCACGCGCTGCTTCTCGCCACCGCTCAGCGTGTTGAAGTCGCGCGCTTCCAGCGTCTCGGTGCCTGTCGAGGCCAGAGCCTCGCGCGCGACGGCCAGGTCGGAGGGGCCCTCCACCTCGAAGAGGCCAAGATGGGGGTGACGGCCCATCAAGACCATTTCCATGACGGTGTAATCGAAGGCGAGATGGGTCTCCTGCGGCACGACCGCCAGCCTTCGCGCCAACTCGCGCCTGGACAGTTGCCTCAACGGCTGGCCGTCGAGCAGCACCGAGCCGTGGGTGGGGACGCGCGTTCCGCTCATGAGGCGGAGCAGCGTGGTCTTCCCCGAGCCGTTCGGGCCGAGCACGCCGGCGAGCGCGCCGCGCGTGATAGTGGCCGACACCCGATCGATCACGAGCGCGGGGCGATCCGCCGTGCCGTAGCCGAACGACACGTCAGCGACCTGCAGCAAGCCGCCTCCTGACCGTCACGACGGAGAAGTTATATCTCGGGCGCCGAGGACGAAAGAAAAGGGTGCTCGCGAGAAGGGCGGCGTCACGAGCGCCACATGACCAGCGGCCAGCTCGCGCACGCGGGTGGGAAACAGCAGCCATGGTCCACCTGTCGGCGTCTTCCGCGCCGGCGCCGCTCCGTGTCACACGAGCGGCAGCAAAGGGACGTTCCCCGCCGGGTCCCCGGCGCGCACGACGCATGGGGTGGCCCGCTGCAGTAGGTCTCCTGACTCGCGGATCGAGGCGAACACTCGCGTCTTCCCATCGCGATGCGACAGTGACGGGTGGAAGGGTCGGGCCGCCCTCTAGGCGATCCGATCTTCTCACCAGATGAGCATGCGCTCCCCGCTTACAGTGGCGGGACCGTGTGGGCTTTGCACCCAACTTCCCTGACTGCCGGGTACTGATCGATTGTGGCCGGCGAGTATAGCATGCGGACCGTGTGGCATGCCCCCGCTGCGCTGGCGTCCACCGACAGCGGGGCTCTCGTATGTACACAACAACGGCGCACGGGATGCTGTGCTGGGCTGGAATCGGCCACGCCATCCGTGCGTAGCCGCCCCGTTCGTAATCGGGGTACCGGCGTGCGGCGTTAGCCCCACAACCTGCCCGTTGCGCTCGTCGGCGAACGGAACCAGGCTGGCGTACAATGTGACGTTTGCGTATCTGTCGGAGACAGTCGGCCAGAGAGGACGGCTGGCGCGCCCCCGGTGCGAGATGACCGCGCGCTTTTCGCGCCTGCTCCCCTGGAATTCGACACCATGACGAGCGAATGACGGCTCACCCATCCGACGCCCTCGAGAGGAACGCATGAGCAAGAGCTCGACCTCGACCGTGCGCGAGACGCCGGTCGGGGACGTCGCCTCGACGGCCGGGGGCGGCCTCGTCGTCCGCGGCGAGAACGTCGTCATCGACACCAATGAGCGCATTCAATTGGTGGATCTGACCGTCCGCGTCATGGAGTACGTGCGGCAGTCGGGCGTCAACGAGGGCATGCTCTCGTTGTGGTCCATGCACACCACGTGCTGCCTCTTTATCAACGAGTTTCAAGCGGCGCTGCTCGACGACGTCAAACGTTTCCTCGAGGAGATGGTCGCGCGCGACAAGTATTATCGGCACAACGATCCCGACCATTCCGATTGCGATCGCATGAATGCCGACTCGCACCTGCGAGCGATGTTGCTCGGCCACTCGCTCACCTTGCAGATCAGCGGCGGGGAGATCGTGCTCGGGCAATGGCAACGGATTTTGCTCGCGGAGCTCGATGGTCCGCGCACTCGCACGGTGCGCGCGCAGGTGTGGGGAATCTCTTAGAGTGCAGAGTGCAGAGTGCAGAGTGCAGAGGCCAAAGTGCCAAGGGCACAGTCCTCGCGCGCATCCCCTCGTAGGACGATGACTCAAATCCCGCAATCCACTTTGAACTTTGAATTTTGCACTGTGCACTGAGATGCGTTCCCGCCTCCAGGCCGCCGGTCTCTCTGATATCGCCGACAAGCTCGACGCGCGCGCGCGTCTCACCTTCGAGGACGGTCTGCGGCTGTTTGCCACACCGGATCTGCTGGCCGTCGGATGGCTCGCCAACCGCGAGCGCGAGCGGCGGCACGGTGCGCGAACCTACTTCAACTACAACCTGCGGCTCGAGGCCACCAACGTCTGCCAGGCGTCGTGTCTCTTTTGTTCCTTCGCCCGGTTGAAACCTGGCGATCCCGGCGCGTACACGATGACGTTGGCACAGGTGCTTGGAAAGCTGCGCGAGCGTGCCCATCAGCCGCTCACCGAAATTCACATCGTCAACGGGCTGCATCCCGAGCTGCCGTTCCAGTACTACAAAGATCTGCTGCGCGGTTTGAAGCAGATCCGGCCCGACGTGCACTTGAAGTGCTTTACGGCGGTAGAGATTGCCTTCTTCGCCGATCTCTACGGCTTGACCGATGAGCGGGTCCTCGCCGAGCTTCATGACGCCGGCCTCGACTCGCTTCCCGGCGGCGGCGCCGAAATCTTTGCGGCGCGCGTGCGCCGCAAGATCTGTCACGACAAATGCGACGGCGATCGCTTCCTGGCCATTCATCGATCGGCGCACCTGCTGAAGATGCGCACCAACGTGACGATGCTCTACGGGCACATCGAGACGATGGACGAGCGCGTCGATCATGTGCTGCGCGTGCGGTCGCTCCAGGACGAGACAGGTGGTTTTCAGGCGTTCATTCCGCTGGCGTTCCATCCGGATCACAACCAGATGCGCAAGTTGCCGCCGCCGAGCGCGAGCGACACGCTGCGCGTTCATGCCGTGGCGCGCCTGTTGCTGGACAACCTGTCACATGTGAAGGCGTATTGGATTTCGTCGGGTGTGGAGGTGGCGCAGACCGCCCTCTGGTTTGGCGCCGACGATCTGGACGGGACCGTTCAGGAGGAGACGATTTACCACATGGCGGGCGCGGTCACGCCCTCGGCGATGTCGACGGCCGAGATCGAGCGCCTGATTCGCGACGCCGGCCGCGAGCCGATCGAGCGGGACACGTTGTACAACGTCGTCAGAGTGCCGGCCTAGCCTCCAAGGCTCCAAGCCTGACGGCTCGAGCCTCCGTGGTATACTGTCAGTGGACCAAGCACTGCCGAGGCGAGAGCCGACCGGCGGGGCTTGGTCTTTTCGCGTCCGTAGATTGCGAAATTTTTCACAAGCTCGCATCGGTCCAGGGCGCGAGGTCGGAGATCGTCGCAGCGATGGGCACCTTTCTTCCGGTTCTCACCGACGTCGAAAAACGGAGTCTGCACGAGCGGCAGCCGTTGCCGTCCGCCTACCTCGGCCTCGAAGACGAGGAAATGGACGTGCGCATCGCCGCTGCCCGCGCAGCGCTCGGCGATCGACTCGTGATCCTCGGCCATCACTATCAGCGCGACGAAGTGATTCGCTTCGCCGACTACACGGGCGACTCGTTCAAGCTGTCGCGTGAGATCGCCAAGCATCCAACTGCCGAGTTCATCGTGTTCTGCGGCGTCCACTTCATGGCGGAAAGCGCCGACATCCTCGGCCTGCCGCATCAGCAGGTGATCCTGCCCGACCTCGCCGCCGGATGTTCGATGGCCGATATGGCGGCGCCCGATCAGTTGATGACCTGCTGGGCCGAGCTCGAGCAGATGGGCATGGCGTCACAGATCGTGCCCGTCACGTACATCAACTCGGCCGCGGCCATCAAAGCATTCGTGGGCGAGCATGGGGGCACGATCTGCACGTCGTCGAATGCCCGCGCCACGCTGCAGTGGGGCTGGGATCGCCGCGAGAAAATCCTCTTTCTGCCCGATCAGCACCTGGGCCGCAACACGGCGTGGCAGATGGGCGTGCCGCTCGACGACATGGTCGTCTGGGATCCCGACGTGCCGTTTGGCGGGTTGACGCGAGCAGAGCTCAATCGCGCGCGTTTGATTCTCTGGAAAGGTCACTGCTCGGTCCACGTCCGCTTCACCGTGCCGCAGATCGAAGCCGTTCGTCGTCAACATCCTGGCGTGCGCGTGATCGTGCATCCCGAAGTGCCTTTCGACGTGCTGCAGGCGGCCGATGACAACGGTTCAACCGAGTACATCCTGCGACAGGTCCGCGCGGCGCCCGCCGGTTCGGTCTGGGCCGTCGGCACCGAGATCCATCTGGTCCATCGTCTGGCAGAAGAGGTGGCGCCGGAGAAGACCGTCATCTCGCTCGATCAGGTTGGCTGCCTGTGTTCGACGATGTTTCGTATTTCGCCGAATCACCTGCTCTGGGTCCTCGAGGGGCTGCTCGACGGCGAAGTGCACAACCGCGTGACGGTGGGCGAGAGCGAAAAGAAATGGGCTAGGATCGCTCTGGACCGGATGCTGTCGATTCAGTAACAGACTGCTCCCGTCCCCCCTTCACCTGCCGAGGAGATTGAAATGCCCCACAGCCTGCCGCCGCTGCCGTACGACGTCGCAGCGCTCGAACCGCACATCGACGCGAAGACGATGGAGATCCATCACGGGAAGCATCATCAGACGTATGTGACGAATCTGAACACCGCTCTCGACAAGCATCCCGAGCTGCATCAGAAGAGTGTCGACGAGTTGCTGAAAGGGATCTCGAGCGTACCGGACGATATTCGCGTCGCGGTGCGCAACAACGGCGGCGGTCACTGGAATCACACGCAGTTTTGGAAGTGGATGGCGCCAAACGCCGGCGGCGCGCCGACCGGAGCGATCGCCGACCGCATCAACACCAGTTTCGGGAGCTTCGACAAGTTCAAGGAGCAGTTCCAGGCGGCGGGCGTCGGTCGCTTTGGCAGCGGCTGGGCGTGGCTCCTGGATGCCGGTGGCGCGCTCGAGATCATGAGCACGCCGAATCAAGACAACCCGCTCATGGAAGGCAAGAAAGCGGTGCTCGGTGTGGATGTGTGGGAGCACGCCTATTATCTGAAGTATCAGAATCGGCGTCCCGATTATCTTGCGGCCTGGTGGAACACGGTGAATTGGGCCGAAGTGAATCGCCTGTTGCAGAGCACGGTGACCGTCTAATCCGCCACGACTCGCACCGCCCCCGAGCGAAGTCTCTCGATGCGCGTGGCCCTCTGTGCCCTCGTGGCCGCGTGCCTTGCGGTCGCCGAGGCGCAAGCGCAATCACCTGTCGCCACCGACGCCACGACCCCCCAGGTCACGGCGTCGGTGCGCGCGGTGACGCGCGTGGAGTCGTGGTCCTTCTTCGATCCGGCGCCGCTCAGATCGCTGGAGGACGGCGCCGACGCGGCGATGCCTCCGGCGACCGATCCCGATTACACGTTTCTCGGTAACCGCTTTACGCTCGGCGTCCACGCGTCGAGTCGGCGCTGGGAGGCCCTCGGTGTCCTCCAATACATTCAGCTCTGGAACCTGCCCTCGAACGCCTTTGGCCCCGGCGCCTTCGGCACCGGCGCGCACTACTATCTCGCCGCGAATCAGTCGCGGGCGTATCAGCTCTATCCTCGGCTGCTCAGTGTCACGTGGAAGGACGCCCTTTCGGGAACGTCGATTCGCGGCGGACGAATGGAATACTCCTCGGGTGTCGAAGCGAGCTCCGGCGTGCCGTCGCTCGAGTTCCTCAAGCGCGAGCGCCTCGATGGGCGGCTCATCGGCCCGTTCGAATGGTCGATCGTGCAGCGGGCGTTCGACGGCGTGCGCGCCGACGTGGACAAAAGGGGATGGCACGCAACTGCGGCGTTCATGATGCCAACGCAGGGGACCTTCGAGGAATCGGCGACGCCGACGATCACCGACATTCAAGTCGCTGCAGGAAGTGTCTCGCTACGACCGCACGTGCTGATTCCGTGGAGCGAGCTGCAAGGGTTCGCAAACGTGTACCGCGATCGCCGGCCGGTCGCCGTCCGCCCCGACAACACCGGGCGTGTCGGAGAGAGAGCCGATGTCACGGTATCGACGGTTGGCGCGTCCCAGGCTGGCATCTTTCCCACGGTTGCCGGCGAGGCCGACAGCATCGTCTGGGTCGCCGGGCAGCTTGGCGACTGGTACGGCGAGCGCCATCGCGCTTTCAGTGTCGCCGCGGAGATAGGCCATCGCTTCACGGCGATGGACTGGCAGCCGTGGATTCGCGCGGGATGGCTCTACGCCTCGGGCGACGGCGATCCGTCCGACGATCGCCACGGTACGTTCTTCCAAATGCTACCGACGATGAGGCGCTACGCGCAGACCGCCACGTACGCGCTGATGAACCTGCGGGACCTCTTCGTGCAGGGCTACCTCAAACCGCACGCCCGCCTCACGCTGCGCACCGATCTCCATCGTATCGATCTCGCGAGCGGCAACGATCCCTGGTACTCGGGAAGTGGTGCCACGGCGCGAGAGGGGATCGGGTTTGGCTTTTCGACTCGCCCCTCCGCAGGCGAGACCGGGTTGGGCACCGTGCTCGAAGCCTCAGCGGATGTCCGCCTCCATCGTCGCTGGTCGGTGAACGGCTTCATCGGCACGATGTGGGGAGGGGACGTTGTCCGCCGACTCTTTGCCGGCGACCGCCTCACGTTCGCCTACGTCGAGAACGTGGTGCGGTTTTGAGCACCCGGATAGGAGGCAACCTGGTTGCTCTCGCGATCCCATGAGAGCAGCCAGGTTACTACGCTCAGAACAGCGTCACCTCCACCGGCTCGCCTTCCTCGACGATCTCCACGTGAAGGGGAATCTCGATGTAACCGTCAGCCTGTGACATCGACGTAATGTCACCCGAGGCCTTGAACGCCGGTACCGCCCGACCGTCGACGATGCGCACTGTGTAGAACTGATGGCGTCCTGTGACCGAGACGACGCGCTTCGCGAGCGGCAAATGGATCGTGTGTGCGCGGTGCGGTGGAAGATGGGCCAAGCGTCTCAGAGCCGGCACGAGCAGGATGTAGGCGTTCGACAGACACGACGTCGGATAGCCGGGCAAGCCGAAGACCGGCTTGCCGTCGATGCGGCCGAACACCATGGGCTTCCCGGGCTTCACCGCGATGCCGTGGAAGATGATCTCACCGCGCTCTTTGACGACGTCGATGATGAGATCGCGCTCGCCGACCGAGCTGCCGCCCGAAAAGACGAGCACGTCGGCGGCCAGGCACACGTTGACGGCGGCTTGCAGATCCTCCAAGGTGTCCGACGCGGTTCGATGCGCGATCGGCATGCCGCCATGTTCGGCGACCACGGCGGTGAGCGTGAACTTGTTGATGTCGTAGATCTGGCCGGGTCCGAGCTCGTGCCCGGGGTCCACGATTTCGTCGCCGGTCGACAAGAGCGCGACCCTCGGGCGCGCAAAGACGGAGACGTCCACCGCCCCGAGCGCGGCGAGCGCGCCGATGCGGCTGGGATTGAGCACATCGCCCGCTCTGAGGACGAGCTGACCGGTGGTGATATCCGCACCTTGGCGACCGACGTTCTGGCTGGCATGCACGGGCGTGAACACGCGGATGTCGTCGCCGCCGCCCCGTTCCGTCTCCTCGACCATCACCACCGCATCAGCAGCCGCGGGCATGGGCGCACCGGTCGCGATTTCGATGCACGTGCCGGGCTCGAGCGACCGGCGCGCAACCTGCCCCGTGTAGACCTTGTCGATCAGCCGCAAAGTGCGAGGCGCCTGACGGCTTGCCGCGAACGTGTCTCCGGCCCGGACGGCATAGCCGTCCATCGCCGCGCGCGAAAAGGGCGGCACGTCGCGAGCCGAGCGAATGTCTTCGGCGATGACGCGCCCGTTGGCGTTGACGAGGACCTCGCGCTCGTCTCGTGCGAGTGGGTGGGTCGCCTCTTCGATCATCGATCGCGCCGCGGCGAGTGAGATCGTCTCTTTGATCGGCCGCATCGGTTCAGCACTTCTTGTCGGCAGAGATTACTTCTTTGCCTGCTGCACGAGATGGGGGAGCTCGGGAACGAGTAGCTTCGTCAGGGCGAGTCGCACGGCTGCTTCGGCGCCAGGCAGTGCGACGACCACCGTCCCGTGCGCGACGCCGGCGCACGCGCGGCTCAGCATCGCCGCCGGGCCGATGTCGTGGTAGCTGAGCATGCGGAAGAGCTCGCCGAAGCCATCCAACCGCTTGTCGAGCAAGGCGTCGATCGCTTCGAAGGTACCGTCGCGAGACGAGATGCCCGTGCCCCCGGTGGTGACAATAACGTCGACCGCGTCGCTCGCGATCTGCTCGCGGACGATGGCCGACACCTCTTCCGCATCGTCACGAACGAGCGCTCGTTTGGCAACGATGTGCCCGGCCTCGACGAGGAGCTCGGCGATCGCACGCCCGCTGGTATCGGTACGGTCGCTTCGCGTGTCGCTCACCGTCAGGATGAAGCAGCGCACCTGCGAAGGTGCCAGTGATTTGTGCTCGCGTTGCGACACAGGGCAGATTATAAGGGCCTGAAGACCCGAGCCCTTCCCCGAATGTCCCCGTTTGGAGTTAGCCTGTAGCTCGTGAGCTCTCAGGCGAGGGTCGTCGTGATTCTGTGCTTTGCGCTCGTCGTCGCGGCGGCGGGCGTCGGGATCTGGCCGGGGGCAAGCGCGAGGGATCGCGAGGCGTTGGATCGCGATGCCCGTCGCTGGGTGGAGCGCTCGCTGACAGGGATGTCGGTCGCCGATCTCGCGGGCCAGATGGTCTTCGGCCGCGTCGATTCGACCTATCTCAGCTCGGATTCGGACACCTACGAAGCGCTCACGCGGCTCGTGCAGGAGGGGCGCGTGGGCGGATTCGTGGCGTTTGGTGGCGAGGAGCCGTTTCCCAGCGTCAAGCTCAATCCGACCTATGGGCCGATCGTGCTCGGCCAACCGTTGGAGCTGGCCTCCACTCTCAATCGGCTGCAAGGCGTGGCGCGTGTCCCGCTCCTCATGACCACCGACTTCGAATGGGGCGCCGCGATGCGGGTGTCCGGAACCACACGCTTCCCGCGCGCCATGGCGTTTGGCGCGGCCGGGGACGCGCGGCTCGGCGAGCAGGCCGGGCGCATCACGGCCATCGAAAGTCGCGCCCTCGGCCTGCACGTCAACTTCGCGCCCGTGGCGGACGTGAACAACAATCCGAGAAATCCAGTCATCAACATCCGCTCGTTCGGCGAGGATCCCGACCGGGTGGGGGACATGGTGGCCGCGTGGACCCGCGGCCTCGCGGCAGGCGGGATGCTCGCCACGCTGAAGCACTTTCCCGGGCATGGCGATACCGACGTCGATTCGCACCTCGGTCTGCCGGTGATCTCCCATCCGCGAGAGCGTCTCGACCGGTTGGAGCTGGCGCCGTTTCGAGCAGGTTTGGCTGCGGGCGCAGCGGGTGTGATGGTGGCTCACATCGAGCTCCCCGAGCTCGACGCGGCGCGCGTGCCGGCCACGTTCAGCCGGCCGGTGGTCACGGGCCTGCTCCGCGACGCGTTGCACTTCGATGGCATCGTCTACTCGGACGCCATGCGGATGGATGCGATCAGCGCCATCGCGGCACCGGGCGAAGCGGCGGTGCGCGCGGCGGAGGCGGGCATCGATGCCATCATCGACTCGCCGGACTCCATGGCAGCGGTTGGCGCGCTGAAGGCCGCCGTCGACGAAGGTCGATTGCCCCGTGCGCGGCTCGAAGCTTCGGCTCGACGCGTGCTCGAGGCCAAGGCGCGCCTCGGGTTGCACCGGACGCGTGCCGTCAAGCTCGACGCGGTGCCTCTTGCGGTCGGCGGACGGGCGCATGAGTCGATCGCGCGCGAGGTGAGCGAGCGCGCGTTGACGCTGGTCAAGGACGAGCGCGGGCAGGTGCCGCTCGCCCTACCGCGCCAGGCGAGTGTGCTGTATCTGTCGGTGCTCGACTACCCGACGAATTGGCGCACGGGGGCACCCAGTCGGACCTTCATCCCGGAGCTGCGCGCTCGCTGGCCGGACGTCGAGGCCATCGAGCTCTCCGATCGCTCGACGCCCAACGAGCTGCAGCTCGTCGACACGCTCGCCGCCCGCTTCGACGCCATCCTCATCGGCGTCTTCGTGCGGGCGGCATCGGCCAGCGGCCGCCTCGACTTGGCGCCCGCAGTGGAGCGCACGTTGCAGAACGTCGCGCGGCGGGCGGCGACGAGGTCGCAGCCGGTCGTTGCCGTGTTCTTCGGCAGTCCCTACGCCGCGCTGGGAGTTCGCGAACTGCCGGCGATGCTCTTCACC
>JAIVJN010000023.1:11463-17199 GCA_020200025.1 Acidobacteriota bacterium
ACGCGGAGCGCTCCGCCGTCCGCGCTCTCGCCGGCGAGATTGCCGTCACCGGCCGTCTGCCCGTCACGCTGCCGGGGCTCTTCGAGCTCGGCCACGGCCTGACGCGCGCGGCCGCGACCAGGTGAGCTTGTCGAGGCAGTCTGAGCCGGCCGACGCGGCAACGCTGCACCGACGATCAGCGCGTGGGTAGCAGGCTGGGCACACGGCGGCCGCCCCTTACCGGCCCGTGGGTGTAGGCTGCCAGCACGGTTCGATATGTTAGGATCTTTGGTTCCGACCCGTCGACGACGCTCGTCGAGCGAGCTCGGAGGTCGGTCCGTGCGCGCCCTTAGCTCAGTTGGATAGAGCGTCTGGCTACGAACCAGGAGGTCGCAGGTTCGAGTCCTGCAGGGCGCGCCAACTCGGGGAACTGATCCGGCAAACCTCTCCGTTTCTTCGGGGCTGCCCTGCCTCATCCATGTCACGCGGCCGCAGCGTAGACCGATTCAAGCGAGCCCGGGCGGCTTGGCAGCATAACGCTCAAAGACGGGAGACGATCGAGACCTCCGGCGGGGGCGACATTTTCTCGCCGTTGAATTTTGCACCTACAGCTTGAGAGATTCAGCGCCAATGAAGTGGCACAATTTGTGATGTCCCGGCAATGTGCTGCCCATACGCGTCGCCTTGGACAACTGTTTCAACACTGTGCGCCGTTTCCGCGTGGACCCACCCTCGTCCCGCTCGCTGAAAAGCTTCGTCCCGGGTTTTCTGCGCGCGCCGCTGCGCTTGTTGGTCGCGGGCACGGCCGACCGTCTCTACAGCCTGGCCGGCGAGGTACCGGTACGACAACTACGGCCCGCGCTTTACGTCAACGATGAAGGCGTCCTCAAATTGCGGCCCGACTTGTCCGCCCAGTTGCACCAAAATCCAGCCATCTTCGCGGTCGAATCGGGGGCGATCTTGCAATTCTTCCAGGGTGGAGTCCACCTGGACGTGGGCTGTGGCATCCGGAAGGTCACGGCAAGTGCCATCGGCATCGACGTCACCGACGGTTCAGGGCCATTTGTCGCACGCAGCGTGAATGTCGTAACCAGTGCCGACAATCTATACCTGTTCAGGGATGAGACGATCGACTTCATCTCGTGCATCCACTCGTTCGAGCACTATGACAACCCGAAGGATGTTCTTCGTGAGTGGCTCCGCGTCCTCAAAGTTGGTGGCCGGATCGGCATCGTGGTGCCCGATCGTCACGGGCTCATTCCTGACATCCAACTGTCTACGGCGCATAAATTCGACTACGACGGCCCAAGATTCCGGGCCCTGCTGACGGAGTGTTGTGGAGGCTGCACGATCCAGATCTTGGCGCTAGATACCCTCAACAACGGATGGAGCATCGATCTGGTTCTGGAGAAGAAACCGCCTTGGGACGATGCTCCAGCGTAGTTCCGCGGGGTGCCGGAGGTGGTGGGTGGACAGGGTCACCCAATCCGCTCGAGGAGGCGGCGGGGGAGGAGGCGAAGGAGCTATTGGCGGCGACGTGGGCTCAAACGCCGTGCAAATCTCACGAATAGCACTTGCATAGCCGCCTTCACTCGTTTAGATTCCCTCCCCTGGTATGTTGGCACTCCCCCAGCCGCAGCCATCAGACGGGGTCCCGTTCCAATTGTGGACCCTCGGCCGCTGGCGTTGCGAATACTGGAGCCTGTCGGACGGGCGCTTTGAAGTCCGCCTATACTCCCGCGGCAACCTCGTTGATACGGCTTCCTGTACGAAGCTTGCCAACTGTCACGACACCGCCGAGCGGTGGGCGCGGTCGGTTGCTCGTTTGACGAGTGACGTTGCACGGCCATCGGGAACATTGCCCAGATGACCGAGACGATGGGGCCGAAGAGGAAGTGAGCGGCACGGCGCGTTGAACCGGCCGTCTTCGTCCCCGCTCCCGACTTTCAAGGACCCGGAGATCGCGCGGGGCCAATCGTTGATGTCCGCTGAACCTCCCAGCGCAGGTCTGGGCATCATGCCGTCGCCAGTCTCGGCCAACCTTCTTGATCGCGCGAGCTCTCGCATTGCTGGAGCGAAGTGAGCGCGGCTACGCCATTGGGCGCACCCTCCGACACCTATTCTGACCCCCTGGAGCGCGACACACGGCTGGCGGAGGCTGAATGGACTTCGACGCAATCGTCATCGGCAGCGGTTTTGGTGGAGGGCCTGTGGCCGCGCGCCTGGCCGCCGCCGGTTATCGCGTCCTGGTGCTGGAACGCGGGCGACGGTGGGCGGTGGGCGACTACCCACGGAACCACGACGACCCATGGATCTGGGACGATCGCCGTCCCGAGCGCCGGAACGGCTGGTTCGACTTCCGCATGTTTCCCAACATGTCGGTCATCCAGGGAGCAGGGGTCGGCGGCGGCTCGCTCGTCTACGCGAACGTTTCTATCAACGGGAAGGAAAAGACGTTCGAGAGCGGGTGGCCGCCCGACATCACGTTCAACTCACTCCAGGCTCACTATGCCGCGGTCGGCACGATGCTGCGCGTCGAGCCGGTCCCCGACACGCAGTGGCCGAAGCGCACGCTTCTTGTCAAGCAGGCCGCGGACAACGTCGGATGGAGCGGCAGGTTCGAGCGGCTGGAGCTCGCTGTCAGCTTCGACCAGAACTGGCACTACGGGCTGCCACAGCCACATCATCACAAGCGTTCGCAGGCGTTCACCAACCCGCAAGGGCAGGAGCAAGGCACGTGCGTCCACCTGGGCGAGTGCGACATTGGCGGGCGGCTATCGCGTGGCCTGCGACCGCATCAGCGATGGCGAGCTGAAGCCCGGCAGCCAGACCGCCAGGCTCGTCATCCTTGCGGCCGGATCGCTTGGCTCGACCGAGCTCCTTCTCCGCTGTCGAGACGAGCACGCCGGCCTGCCGAACGTGAGCCAGCGGCTGGGCCACCGGTGGAGCAGCAACGGCGACTTTCTGACGCCTGCGATATACGCGTTCCGCGCCGTCGAGCCCACGCGAGGCCCGACCATCACCTCGGCGATCAATCTGCTGGATGGAACGGTGGACGGACAGGAGATCTTCATCGAAGACGGCGGGTTCCCGGATCTCGCCAAGGGGGCCATGGAGCGACTGGCAGGCCGTCCCGGCGCCACCGAGCAGGAAACGGCCCTCATCGAGGGCGTTCGCTGGCTCGTGCGGTTGCGGCTCTTCGACTCGATCATGCCGTGGTTTGCCCAGGGTCGCGACGCCAGCGACGGCGTCCTCTCGTTGCGCGACAAGAAGCTGTTCCTCGACTGGGATGTCGAGACGTCGGAGCCGACGATCGAGGCGATCCTCCGAACACATCAGAAGCTGGCCATGGCGACCGGCGGAGCAGCCATCGTACCGCCGGCCTGGGCGTGGTCGCAGGATCTGATTACGCCGCATCCGCTGGGCGGCGCCGCCATGGGCACCAGCGCCTCGGACGGCGTCGTTGATTTCCGCGGCGAAGTGTTCGGCTACCGCAACCTGTTCGTCAGCGACGGCTCGATTGTGCCCAAAGCGATTGGGCTGAACCCATCGAAGACGATTGCGGCGCTCGCCGAGCATGTCGCCGCGCGAATCATCGCGGAAGGGCGGTAGACACTGGTGACGTCCCGCAACCTCGCCGTGCATCTCGGCGACGGCTACTCGGATGGTCGGCGGAAGAACGACACGGTAGCCTTTGATGCTCAGCGCCCCGATCTACCAGCTGGGCCCACTGCTGCAACCCCTCAACATCATCACGACGAGGGCGGTGAGCACCAGCGACACGATGACCGAGCCAAGACAGCCCAGACGATTTGAAAAGAAGAAGAACACGGCTGATTCCTTTCGACGCGGGATGAGCATCGCACCGACCGTTCTCGAGCATAGAAGAGGTCCTTGCGTTTCATATCGTTCGAGCGCGCGTGTGGCAGCGGCGCGACAAGGCGCGCTTCGAGCGCCAGGGCGCGACGATCCGTGACGAGGGCTCGCCGCCGCGTTCGTGTCATCTCAGTTCCGTGCGTCCTGTGGCCAACTCGAGTCGGTAAACACGCGCGGGAAGCTCAGGAAATCCGTACGTATAGAGGCAGGAGGACCATTTGGCTAGGCCTGTCGCGCTCGATTGTTCGCCTGCTGGCCGGTATTTTCGCGCGGCGGTTCCCTCCGCTCGGTGCATAGCTGGCGCATGATACTCAACCTGGATGCGAAGGCAGGGGCCACAATAACCAGGATTCGCCGCACATCAAACGTGTATGTAGGCACCTGGGGCTGAACATGCTCGAATCTCGAGACGACCAGTTACGTGCGACGCACGAGCCGACGAGTCTCCTTCAGCTCGCGCGACATTATCTCCGTGACCTCGTCTATGGTGCGAACGATGGCGTGATCACGACCTTCGCGGTCGTTGCCGGCGTGGCCGGCGGGTCCCTGTCGACGCGCGCCGTGCTCATTGTCGGCATCGCCAACCTGGTCGCGGACGGTCTGTCGATGGGCGTCGGCAACTATCTCGGCATCCGCTCGCAGGAGAGCGCGCGCAAGGCACAGCACCTCACCGAGGAGGAACCCTTTCCTGTCCGTCACGGAGTGGCGACGTTTCTGGCCTTTGCAGGCGCTGGCGCGATCCCGCTCCTTCCCTATGTCATCACCGGGCCGTCCGGCCCGTTTGTGCTGTCCATGTTGCTCGCCTTCGTGACGCTCTTTGCCGTCGGCGCCGCCCGTGCGGCCGTCACCGACGATCGCTGGTGGACCGCAGGGGTCGAGATGTTGGGTCTGGGCGTCGTCGTCATGACCGTCGCCTACGGGAGCGGTATGGTCACTGCCGCACTGTTGGCTGAGTAGAGAGGGGTCGGCGCCCTCACCTTCCATGAACCTAACTAATTTCATAGACATCGTCTAATATATGCTGGATGCCTGCTGGACAACCGCTTGGCGAGTTCGAGCAGCTCGTGATGCTCGGCGTGCTGCAGAGTGGGGCGGACGCCTACGGAGTGCCCGTTTGGCGCGAGATCGAAGCGCGCGCCGCGCGCTCGGTGTCGATCGGTGCCGTGTACAAGACGCTTGACCGCCTCGAATCCAAAGGCTTTGTCCGTAGCCACACCGGACAGCCGACCGCCGAGCGCGGTGCGCACGGCAAGCTCCTTGCGTCGGCTGATCAGACGGGCGATAAGAAGATTCATGATGTTCGCGCAAGCCAGCAGGAGCAGTAATCCCACCGCCGTCGAGAGCAGCGACAGCACGAGCCACAGGTTCGGTCCGCCTAGCGCATCGCGCGTGGGACCTACTCTGGTCATCCAGTCGCGGTTCGTGTCGGGATACTCGCGCGCGAGCCGGGCGCCAATGGCCGCGACTTGGGCATGGGCATCAGTGATCAGGGATCCATCTTTGAGCACCCCTACCGCACGCCAAGCCCTCACGGCGCGAGAGGCGAGCATGGGATCGCCCATATGCGGCAGCCACACGTCGATCTCCGCCAGGTTGCCGAGCTCGATGTCCGCGGTGAGGACTCAGACAATCGTACGACGCTGTCCGTCGATGACGAACAAGCGCAATCCGTGGATGAAATCCTTCCACATCTTGACCATCGTGCGATCTCCCTGAGCAACGCGTACGGATCGTGGATGACGCCGACGGGAGAGATGCCAGATGGCGCCTGCCGTTCGACACCAATAGCCGATGTATGCGCGCCACGGCGAGAGTGCAGCCTCGGGACCAAAAAGCTCGTTGAGGTCGCCGAGCACGGCGTCGGCCAGGCGAGGATCGACC
>JAIVJN010000430.1 GCA_020200025.1 Acidobacteriota bacterium
AGCTTGAATCGCGCCTAGCACTCGGCGCCGCATGGCAGGAGCAAGGATTCGTGTTCACCACGCCGATTGGCACGCCCTGCGATCCGCACAACCTCCACAAGCAGTTCAAGGCACTACTCGCGACGACGGATTTGCCGGCCGTGCGCATCCACGATCTTAGGCATTCGTGCGCGACACTGCTGTTGGCGCAAGGCGTCGATCCTCGCACCATCATGGAAACGCTTGGGCACTCACAAATCAGCCTGACGCTCAACACGTACGCGCACGTCTTGCCCAAGCTGCAGCGGGAGGCGGCGGCCAAGATGGACGCGATTCTCGGTAGTCAGGGTGTCAGTTAGGGTGTCAATCGGATCCTTCGAGAAGGCGAAACTGGCAACTGTCTCAAGTAAATGTGGTGAGCCCGGAAGGAATCGAACCTTCAACCAACAGATTAAGAGTCTTCGGCAGAGCCAAGTCACGTCGTCGCAGGACGTGATTGTCGGAATGAAATCGCGTCAACTGGGGACCCGACGGAACGCTGGTGACGGAAGAAGTGCCACACAGTGCCATATGTCGCCGGCGAAGCAGCTGCGGGTTCCGAAAATTCTGACCACCTCCTTTTCGGAAATTCTGGCCAGCTGCTAGTAGCCCTTCCGGGCCAGAAAATCGTCGGAGATTCCGTCTCCGGCGAGGGAAAGGATGATCGACATGCTCAATCGACACGAGATTCAGGTGCTCCGGCGGGCCGGGCACACTGTGGAAGGAAGTGGCCGCGCTCAGCGGAGTGTCCGTGCGGACGGTGCGCCCTGGCAGCGGGCCGGCGAAGGCTCAGGCGCCTGACGTTGGTCGGCTGCCCTCGAAGCCCGCCAAGTACGGCGGCATATCGGAAATTGTCAGCAATGGTCGACAACGCACGGGCACACACGCTGACAAGCCGTTGTGTACGCGCTCAACAACGTTCCTCGTGAAAAGCGCAGTGATCGCGTTCGCCCGATGGAGCTGACGAAAGGTTGCCGACCGGGGCGGCGGCGCGGACGCGTGGAAGTTCGGGCTTTCGCGTCAATGATTGCAGCGCTCTAGACGGCCGGCAACGTCCACGTAATGCTCGCCGGCTCGTCCGCACTCGATCCACGCTGCGTGAACACTGGCAGGCCCGGGCCAGCGTCCCGTTTGTACACAGTCGACAACGCAAACGCGCCGTCCTCAAACGCCCGCACACTCCCACCGTCGACCCTCAGCAGAAGCGCCCGGGTCCCATCCGCATCGCGAAGCACGCGCAGGGCCTTCGGCACACGGATAATCTGCGGCGTTGACGGTGACCTGATGCCTATCAGAGCGGCGAGGCAGCCGCTCCCGCTCGCGATCACCTCCGTTCGTGCAAGCGACACTTGCACGCGATCCCAGTCCACGGGCTCCGGACTCGCGAGCAGCACACCCCACGTCTTGCCATCCGCGGTCAGCGCTGTGAGTTGCAGCGCGCGCGGAAGCGGCCATTCGACCGCTATCTGCACGATCATCGCGTCGAAGGCGTCGATCTCGATGGCCTGACGGCGCAGGCGCTCGTCACCCGTTGCCTGCCACGGATCGCCGGCAGCCATCGCCGCCGCCGCGAGTGCCACCCACTGCGGACCATCGGCTGCCGTGATTGCGGCGGATCGCACGCGGCCGGCAAGGCGGAAGTGCTCCGCGAAATCCAGGAACGCGGAGCTCACGAACGACCACTGCAGGAGCGGACGGTTGGCCTCCGTACGCCCGGGTGGATCACCGCGCAGCACCGCGTCATAGCGCCGGCGCGGAGCCAGCGACGCACCTTGCGGCAGCTGCGCGCTGACGACGGTCTCGGTGACTACCGTGTTTGCGTCCAGCGTCACCTGGCACGTCGACCGCTCCAATGTGCGGATCCATTCGCTCTCTTCGCGGCGAAGCACGGTCTGATGGCCGGGGCCCATCGTGTTCGCCACTGTGAGTTCTTCCCCATCGTCCGCGCGGAGAGCGATCTGCAGCGACTGCTCGTTCATCGCATACATCTCGTCCACATAGTCGGCATCGAAGCCGACGCGCAGGTCGTACGACCGATAGAACGCCGGCGCTCCGCGCGGAGGGACCAGCTCCCGGACGTAGATGTCGAGCGTGTCGAGCGGCGGCGCGGAGTCAGCCGACGCCGCCGTAGGCGTGAGCACCGTGTCGCCCGGTGGGCCCTCCGTATCGAAGCGGTACTCCTCGACAAACGTGCACGTCGAGCCGCTCAGTGTCTGAAGAATCCCGGCGCGTGCTTCAACCTGCGCCGTTGACAGGGAATTGCCGTTCATTTCTTCCACGGTCGTCGTCAGGCGCAACCGGTATTTCCGGTTCGGATCGAGCACTGGTGCCGCCGAGGAAAACCGGTCGAGCATGGATTGCATCGCTGCCTGACGTGCGGACCGGTCGGTGCCAGCCATTGGCTCTCGCACTGCCACCGACAGGACCGCGGCCGGATGGAAGAGCATGATGTCGATGCGTCGGATCCCCGGTGAGCGGATCGACAGTTGGCTGGGATAGAAGTCGCCGCCGTGGGGTTGCGAGTAGTTCGGTTCGACCGTCTCCGCGGACCCCACTCGAACACCCATGCTGTCGAACGCCGCCATCGACCATCCGGCCGTGGCGAGCAGCAACACCACCACGGCCCCCGCGTCGCTGTGCAGGTTGATCCGCAAAGTGGGGAAGGGGACACTTGGCGTCCCACTGACCGGCGTCGTGGGCGATCCACCGCCAGAGGTGCTCACCGGCAAAAGGTATGTCGGTAACGTCAGCGACAAGCAGCGATAGTAGTCCCGTGGCAATCCGGGAATAATCGCTTTCCCGGTGGTGGCAGTGACCATCTCCGTCACGTCGGCGCCGTCGCGCCCGGGAGCAAATGCCACGGCACCCACGACCAGCCCCGAATACGGCTCCACGTGCTGGTTAGGCACGTCCGTGAAATCGACGACGATCGCCTCGCCGAGTGGGTCGCAGGCGTCGTAGCGATCCAGTTCCTCCAGTAGAGGAATGAACAGGTCGGTCTGCGGGCGCGCTGACTCGTAG
>JAIVJN010000024.1 GCA_020200025.1 Acidobacteriota bacterium
CATCATCACCGACCACCGCAGCGCGTTCAAAGACCGTTGGGGCGGCTGGTATGTCACTGCGACGCGCGGCGAGCAGCCCGATCGTGCCAATGCCGTCGCCTCGGATCCGGCCGATCCCGAGACGCTGGTGCGCGAGTCTCGACAGAACGTCTCGAGCCTTGCCGGGCTTTTCGACCGCGCGAGCTATTTGGCGCCGACGAGCGACATCGTCGCCCTCATGACGTTCGAGCATCAGACGCAGATGATCAATCTGATGACGCGGGTGAGCTGGCAGGCGCGCATGGCGGCTCACGCCGGCGAGGCCGACGACCGCGCGTGGGCGGCGCTCGATGCCGATGTCGAAGAGCTGGTGACCTACATGCTGTTCGGCGGCGAGGCCCCACTGGCCGCCCCGATCGAAGGCGTATCGACGTTCACCCGAACGTTCGCCGAGCGAGGTCCTCGCGATGGCCGCGGCCGGTCACTGCGCGATTTCGACTTGCAGACACGATTGTTCCGCTACCCACTCAGTTACATGATCTACAGCGCGGCCTTCGATGCGCTGCCGGCGAGCGCACACGAGCGCATCTATCGCCGGCTGCATCGTGTCCTACGCGACGAGGACCGGCGTCCCGAGTTTGCGCACCTCTCACGCGAAGACCGTCGCGCCATTGTGGAAATCCTGAAAGACACGAAAACGACCGTGCCGGACTACTGGCGGGAGGCCATTGAATGGTAAGCACACGATTGACGGCCATCAGTTTGCTCTGGCTGGTCGTGTTGGGCGGTGCCGCGTCGGCGCAGACGACGGGCAGCGTGTCGGGCGCGGTCAAAGACGCCTCGGGTGCCACGCTGCCCGGTGTCGCGGTCACCGCGCATCATCTCGACACCCGAGCGACGCGCTCGACAACCACCGACGCGTCCGGCGCTTACGAGCTCGCGCTGCTGCCGCCGGGTCGCTACCGACTGACCGCCGAGTTGCAGGGCTTTCGCACCGAGGAGCGCAGCGAGTTCGCGCTGCAAGTGAGCCAGAATCTCCGCTTCGATTTCTCCATGGGCATCAGCGCCATCGAAGAGTCGGTGGAGGTCGTGGGGCGGGCGCCGCTCGTCGACACCCGCGATGCGGCGATGGGTCAGGTGGTCGACCAGGTGAAGATCGTCGAGCTGCCGCTGAACGGCCGCAACTTCCGCGACCTCGGGCTCATCGCGCCCGGCGTGCAGCAGCAGACGCAGGGCAGCGTCCTTCAGGATCGAGGGGGCGGCCTCAACATCAACGGCGCCCGCATCTACGACAACAACTACGTGCTGGACGGGTTCAACAACAACGACGAGACGACGGGCGAGATCATGACGTTCCCGTCGGCCGACTCGATCCAGGAGTTCAAGGTCCTCGGCGCCAGCTACGGTGCCGAGTACGGCTTCTCGGTGGGTGGCATCATCAGCCTCATCACCAAGTCGGGCGGCGCGAATTACCATGGCAACGGCTTCGGCTTCTTCCGGAACGACGCCCTCGATGCGCGGAATTTCTTTGCCACCGAGAAGGCTCCGCTCGATCGCAAGCAGTACGGCGGCACGCTTGGTGGACCCCTGTGGGGAGACAAAGTGTTCTTCTTCGGCTCATACGAGCGGACCGATCTGGTGCAGGGTGTCACCCTCAGCGCCACGGTGCCGAGCGACGCGCAACGGCAGGGTGATTTCAGCGCGCTCGCCACCGCAATCCGCGACCCACTCACGGGCCAGCCCTTTGCCGGCAAGGTCATTCCGCAGTCGCGGATGAACGGGGTTGGCCGCAACATGCTCGGCTTGTGGCCGCAAACCAATAGCGGCGACCCGATCAGGAACTTCGTGCACAACCCCAACCTGATCGACGACCTGCACGTGGCGACAGGCAAGGTGGATTACAACCAGTCGAACGCCAACAGCTACAGCGTGCGCTATTCCGTGTTCTGGGACACCCAGACCAACCCGCAGTCCGACGGCTTCCTGCCGGTGACTTCTACCGACATCAAGAAGCAGAATCAGCACATCGGCGGCACCTGGACGCATGTGTACGGCAATCGCACGGTGCAGGAGGTTCGCGGCGGCTACGGCTACATTTACAACGGCCGCTATCGCACCAGCACCGATGACTGGGGTGTGACGCTCGGCATCAACGGCACGCTTGCGCGCGCCGTTCCGGGTCCGCTTGCGCTCGGCCCGCCCGTGGTGGCCGTGACCGGCTACACCGGCATCACGCCGAACAACAACCCCTTCATCCGCACGCACAAGAACTGGCAAGCCTCCTATGTGCTGGCGCAGGGGCTGGGGTCGCACTCCGTGAAGTTCGGCGGAGAGGCCAGAACGCAGTTCATGAAGCTCGACGACTGGTTCAATCCGCAGGGACAGTTCACCTTCACGGGTCGTTACACCGGCAACGCCGTGGCCGACATGCTGCTCGGCTATCCCAGCCAGACACAGACCTTCGTCGGCTTGGTTCTGATGAACCAGTCGTCGTGGCAGGGCGGCCTGTTCGTCCAGGACGAATGGCGCGCCTCCTCTCGGCTGACGCTGAACTACGGTGTGCGCTACGAGTATCAGGCGCCGGATACCGAGCGCGACAACAACTACGGGACCTTCATCCCCGAGCTGCAGCGCAGCGTGCAGGTCGGCACCAACGGTGTGTCGCCCGGCATCCGCAACGCGCAGAAGACCAACTTCGCCCCGCGGCTCGGCGCGGTGTGGGACATCAGCGGGGATGGCTCGCGGGCGCTGCGCGCCGGCTACGGCGTCTACTTCAGCTCCTTCATCCACAGCCTGAACTTCTCGGCGTATCGCAACACGCCGCTCGGGCAACAGAGCGTGTTCAATGCGGCGGCGACCACACCGAACATCTCGCTGAGCGATCCGTTCCCCGCCTCCTTCGGCGGCGATACCGTCGTCACCTCCGCGATGGCCGCGGATTTCCCCAATGGGCGGATGCAGCGGTGGAGCCTCGATCTCCAACAGCAGCTCACGAGCAATTCGATGGTGAGTGTCGGCTACGTCGGCTCGAAATCGACCGACCAGACGCGCAACTTCAATCTCAATCAGCCGCGACTCGGCCCGGGAACCGTGGCCAGTCGGCGGCCGTACCAGGGCTTCGGCGACATCACGATGAACGACGGCACGGGAACCGCGTCGTATCACGCGATGGAAGCCAAAGTGCAGCGCCGGCTGAGCGATGGGCTCGACCTGCTCGTCGCCTACACGCTCTCCAAGTCGATCGACGACGGCGTCACCTCGGACGGCGGGGTGGGAAACGCCGGTGTGCAGAACTCGTATGCGCGCGATCTCGAGCAAGCGCTGTCGGCCTGGGATCGGCGGCATCGCCTGGTCGTCAGCGGCAGCTACTTCATCCCCTTCGAAAACGTGCTCGCCCGCGACTGGCAGGTGAGCGCGATTCTGACGCTGACCAGCGGCTCGCCGTTCACGCCGGGCTTGAGCACGGACGTCGCCGGTATCGGCAGCTTCACTACGCAGCGCCCGAACCGGGTGGCCAGCGGCGTCCTGCCCTCGGATCAGCGCAGCGCCGACGGCTGGATCGACACGACCGCGTTCCAGATTCCTGCGGCAGGCACCTTCGGCAACGCCGGCCGCAACGTCTTGATTGGTCCCGGCCTGAATACCGTCGACGCCGCGCTCGCGCGCCGCTTCACCTTGCCGGGCGACACGACCGTGCAGATTCGCCTCGAGATGTTCAATCTGCTCAATCACACGAACTTCTTGCTGCCCAACCGCACGGCCGACTCGGCGCAGTTCGGCCGCATCTTCGCCGCCGGCCCGGCCCGACAAGGGCAGGTCGGCGTGAAGTTCGCCTGGTAGGGATGAGAAATCAGAAATCAGGGAATGAGGGAATGGAGGAATGAGGGAGTGAAGGAATTGGGGAGTGAAGGAATGCCCTTCATTCCTTCATTCCTTCATTCCCGCACTATCACCGCTTCCATTCTGGCCTCGCGTGCTCTCCATCATCGTTCCGGTCTACAACGAAGCGGCGACGGTGGCGCACGTCATCGAGCGGCTGCTCACGATCGATCTGCCCTTGTCGCGCGAGATCATCGTTGTCAACGATGGATCGACAGATGGCACACGTGCCGTGCTCGACGGGTTGGCGGCGCAGCCCGACATCGTGAGGATCGTGCATGCGCCGATCAATGTCGGGAAGGGGAGCGCGATTCGCCGAGGAATAGCCGAAGCGCGCGGTCGCATCGTCGCGATTCAGGATGCCGATCAGCTGCATTCGGCTCGATCCAGGGCAGAGAGGCAAAGATGTATCCTCGTGGGGATAGGTGAATCATGAGGACAGCGGCCGATCGGCGGCCGACACACCCTCTCCGCTTGCACGGCGTCGCGTTGTTGAGTGCCGCTCTTGTGGCCAGCGACCTCTCTTCCCCGACAGCCGCTAGAGAGGGCCCGGAAGTTCGAGGCGTCTCTCGCAATGTGCTGCTGTCGGCGATCGATGCCGGCATTCGTGACGAGATTCAGCCGTACCGCCTCAAGCCGGTTCAGAAATCCGGCAGGATAGATGGCGCGGTCTACACGCCGTATGTTCGTGTGGCTCGCTTCGCGCGCAGCGCCCATCTACGGGGGCGCCGCGTCACGCCGGAGGACATTCCGGCAGTGGTAAAGGAGCCCGTGCTGCATGTCGCCATGCACTGGCCTGCGGGACATCCGGGTCCACCGCCGGAGAACCTTTCCGACATCGTCATCGCCCTGATCGACCGGCCCCCGTCTGTCCCCCGGGTCGAGCAAACGATGTCTTTCCATCCCAGATGGCTCGTACGCGCGCTCCGAATGGAAGACGTTGATGGGGCTTCGCGGACGCTGGCGGAGTTACCCTTCGACCGCGCCGTCCTGGTCGGTGCGTTTCCTGCAGAATTTGCTGATCGGGCAGTGCTCGAATTTACCGCCTACCGGACATACTGGACGGAGACGAGCGGCAACTCACGTGAGATGATCGTGGGATTCGTGAGGGGACCGCTCAAGTAGTCAGTGGCCCAGAGCAATCACGCCAGTCGTTCGCGGCTCACCGCGAGATGTGAGCCGACACCTGCAGGCTGTCGAAGAACCCGACTTCCTGCTGTCGAGCGGCGTGATTTCCCGTCGTCTCTCGGCTGAGTGCAGGGAGCCTGCTTCTTCTTCCCTTCGTTTGCGTCGTGAGCTTCGTGGCTTTCTGCCGCCTGGCGCCTGCCCATTGCGTAATTGGGTGATGTTGGCTGACGGCCTGCTGCCTGTCCGGCGGCCGACTTACGCGCGGGCGCGCTTCCCCCACACTGCGTTACGCGTGACCGCTGCCTCGCTCTTGTCGTAGGCGGCCCGTCGACGCTCCCAGTATTCGTCGCCCAACTGCATATCGACGGGGCCGTGGAAATAGGCGCCCGGGGCCATCGAGACGCGAGGACACGTCAGCTTGCCCGACACGCGCGCTCCATCGCCAAGGACGATGCGCAGCGAGGCGAAGACGTTGCCATAAATTTCGCCGAGCACCACGACCGACTTGGCAGAGACGTCCCCCTCCACCCGGCCCGTGCTCAACACGGTGAGCATGTGGTCATGCATCTCGACGCGGCCGATCACTTCGCCGGCGAGGTACAAGTCCTCTGCCATCAACAGCTCGCCGACCACCACCATCGATGACATCCGTACCGAACCCACGACCCGGCGGCGACCTCGGCTGGTGGGTGCTGTTAGGGGCGAGTCTTGGCGCTGCATGACGTCATGCTCAATCGTAATCCCATCGGCCGCGCGTGCTCGCCCTTTGCCGCGGCTTCAGCGGCTCAGAGCGAAACCGTATCGTACGACACACGGGCCGGGGAAGTCCCCGGCCCGTGTGCTCGAGATGACGTCGCGGGGAATCACCCCGCGCCCACTAATTGACGGTCGGCTGATTGGCCTTCTTCAGGCCGGCGATTTGCAGGAGCGGCGCCCCTTCCTCTTCCTTCAAGACGTGCTGTCGGTAGAGCTTTTCCATCTCGGCATGATGGCGCTGTTCATCCGGCGTCATCTCGTGCTTCTGCTTGCGCGCCTTCATCTTCTCTTCGCGCGCGTTCTTGGCGATGCCGAGCACGTCGAGGTCCGTCTGCGCGCCCGCCGCCACGGCTGCGGCGTTGAGCTTCAGCGAGTGCTCGGTCGTATTGAGGGGCACGTGCTTGTTGCCGGCGAAGATCTCATGTCGGCCGTGCTCCTCGTACCATTTGGTGAGTGTGGCGGTCATGTGCATCTTCTCGATGATGTTCCGCCAGCCGATGCCTGTGTTGTAGGCACAGAAGGAGATTTCGCCTTGCTGCGTCGCATACGGGATGATGCACATCTCGGTGCGACGGAAGTCGTAGTTGAAGAGGTCCTGGAACCACATGCCGGCGATGAACAAGAAGTTCCAGCGATCGCCGCGCCGCTTCTCAATATCGCTCATCGTGCGGTCGCCCTCGACCTTGCCGTAGTTCTTGCCGCTGGCGCCGAAGGTCTTGTCGAACTTCTTCAGCAGGTCGACGATCTTGAAGTGCGTCGGCGCCTTGAAGGGGTCGTAATTCTTCAGCAGCGCGAGCGTCATGCCCGCGATCGATCCCCACTTACCGCGCGCCGCATCGTTGACCTCGGCCACGTCCTTGGCGAGCGTCTCGACGTCGAGAAACGCCGTGACCGGTACCGCTTCCTTGGTTTCCTTGTCGATCATCACCGCCATGCCGATGCCGCAGTTGGGATGACAGCCGCACGTGAGCTGGCCCCAGTCGCGATCTGGCCCGTGCACGACGTCGGCCCAGTCGGTGAACGTCGACATGAACGAGATGGGGAACCAGTCGCGAATCGGCTCGCCGAGCCCGGTCTGGTTCTTCACATCGTGCGCCAGGTGCGACAGCGTGTAACGCTGCGCCGCGCGGCGCTCCGGTGTCACCTCTTCGTCACGGCCGGTGAACGAGACCGGCTGAAACGACAGAAAGTTGATCTTCTTCGGATTGTCGAGCGCGAACTCGACGACACGACCCACCTGCTCGTTGTTCACACCGTTGACGATCGTGATCACGGGGACGATGTCCACGCCGGCTTTGTGCAGGTTCTCGATGGCGCGCAGCTTCACGTCGAACAAGTTGCCGACGCGGCGGTGTGAGTTGGCGGCGTTGCCGATGCCGTCGAATTGCAAATATGCGTAACGCAGGCCGGCTTCGGCGGCGGCTCGTGCAAAATCGACGCTCTTGGCGAACTCGATGCCGTTGGTCGCGGCCTGCACCGAGTTGTAGCCGACCTTGCGAGCATAGCGGACGGCGTCGAGGAAGTACGGCGACAGCGTCGGCTCACCACCCGAGAATTGCACCGACATCTGTCGGCGCGGCTTGATAGTGATGGCGTTGTCGAGGACGGTCTTGATGTCCTCCCAGCTCAGCTCGTGCACGAAGCCGACCTGGTTGGCGTCCATGAAGCACGGATCGCACATCATGTTGCAGCGGTTGGTCAGATCGACGGTCAGCACCGACCCGCGGCCGTGCTGGATGGTGGAGCTGCCGTGATTGTGCAGCGTCTCGTCGTTGTGGGCGCGAATGTCGCGTCCGGGAAAGACCTCTTCGAGATGCTTGAAGAAGGCGGTGTCGATCGCCATCGTGTCTTCGAAGTGCCCGTGGATCGGACAGTCCTTGACCATGACGATGTGGCCGTCCTTCTCCACGATCGTTGCCTTGATCTCCCCGACTTTCTCGTTGAGCAGCGACTCGACCGGCTTGGTGCCATCGAGAATCGCCTGGCGCGCCTCACGCACACAGGTCGGACAGAGCGAGTCGGTCTCACGCGGCCAGCCGAGCGGCGGCTTCGTCTTCTGATACGACTTGAGCAGCGGCTTGTCGGACCAGTTAGGTGTGAACGACGGGTTCTGACTGATGCGGTTCAGCCGGGAGAAGACGTGCCAGGCGCCGGTGGCGGCGAGGGCGAGACCCTTTTCGGCGAATTTCATCGGGGCGTGCATTCGAAGCTCTCTCCTCGTAAGTGGTGATCCGGCGGTATTTTAGAGATTATGAGGGGCGCCTCGCCAAGTTTCCGGGAAGGGGCAACGGCTGCAGTGATTGGGCACGAGCGACGGCTCAATGGCCATATCCGACCGCGCGAGTCGCGTATGAATCTGCTAGGGTTCAACCGCAGGCCGGAGTCGGCAACCGGGGCGCACAGCAGCGGCAAGCCCAGCCGGCACACGGCACACGGCACACGGCATCGGTAACGGCATACGGTCACGGCAGACAATAGTGGAGTCACTGGAAGATAGTGGAGTCACTGGAAGGAGGGCGCATGGGGCGGTGGATAGCCGCGGCCGGCATGCTGGCACTGGTGCTGTGGTCGCCCGAGCTATCGGCGCAGACTGCGGGGGCGATCGCGCAGGAGCCCCTGACGCTCATCAACGCCGTCGTGCTGAACGTCGTCGATGGCACGATGACAGCGAACCGCACGGTGGTGCTCCGCGAAGGGCGCATCGCGTCGACCGGCACCGGCGCCGCGCCGAGTGGGACTCGCGTGATCGATCTGCGCGGTCGCTATGTCGTTCCCGGGCTCATCGATGCGCACACGCACATCGGCACCTTGCGCGCGCTCAGAACGGCGCTCGAGAGCGGCGTGACGACGGTGCGGAGCTCTGGCGTGTCGAGCTACGTCGACGTCGGCATGCGCGAGCTGGTCAAGCAAGGGACGGTTGCCGGACCCGATGTGCTTGCCGCGGGCTATCACGTGCGCCCGTCGGTGGCTGAGGAGGCGTTCCTCGATCATCCGGGCCTGGCCGGTCTGATGCGCGCCGGGATGACCTCACCCGATGCCTTGCGGCGCATGGTGCAGGCCAACATCAGCCGCGGCGTCGACTGGATCAAGGTGCTGGCGACCGAACGCGCGGGCACGGCCGAGACCGACCCGCGAAAGCAGGTCTACACTGAAGCCGAGCTCAAAATCGTGGTCGACGAGGCGGCCACGAAGGGCCTCTCGGTGCAGGCGCATGCGCACGGCGCAGAGGGTGCGCTGGCGGCGGTGAAAGCGGGGGTGCGTAGCATCGAGCACGGAACCTACTTGAGCGATGAAACGCTGACGCTGATGAAAGACAGAGGCACCTTCTTCGTGCCCACGTATGCCACGGTGATCGATCTGGTCGAGCCGGGCGGCGACTACGACAATCGCGACCTGCACCTGCGCGGCACGCATATGATCGCGCGGCTCGAAGACACCGTGAAGCGCGCGCACCAGGCCGGCGTGAAGCTCGTGACCGGCGCTGACACGAGTTACGGTCCGCAGAGCGTCACGCGCATCTCGCGCGAGGTCGCCGAGCTGACCCGCATGGGCATGCCCCCCTTGGCCGCTCTGCAGGCTGCGACCACACGAGCCGCTGAATTGTTGCACCTCGACAAACAGACCGGCCAAGTGTCAACCGGCTTCGAGGCCGACATCATTGTCGTCGAGCGCAATCCACTCGAGCACATCGGCACGCTTCAGGACCCGCTGCTGGTCGTCAGCAACGGACGTGTCGGTCTGGATCGGCTGAATTTCGGCAAGTAGAATGCACGTAAGCCACTTCGCGACCTTCGTAGCGAGTTTCTTCTTAGGCGCGATCTCGACGCGCCGAGGCCCAGCTTTCTTTGCACATGGGAGGAGCTATGACCATCCGCATCTCGGCGTATATCGTCGCCATGAGCGTCGTCGCCGCGCCGGCCTCGGCGCAGCACGAGGCCCACGCGGCACTCAGTCCCGAGCAGGTCGGGTCTGTCAGCTTCGACACCTCATGTGACAGCGCGGTAAAGGCTGACTTCAACCGTGCCGTCGCCCTGCTGCACTCCTTCTGGTTCCCGGAGGCGATTGCGAGCTTTCAGGGAGTACTGAAACGCGATCCGTCCTGTGCCATCGCGCACTGGGGGATTGCACTCAGTCAGTGGGGCAATCCGTTCGGCGGCGTCCGGACCCCTGAAGCCATCGAGCGGGGGCGGGCGGCGAGCGAGCAAGGCGCCGCCGGCTCGCCCACCGCCCGCGAGCGAGGCTATCTCGCTGCCGTTCGCGCCCTCTACACGAGCGGCGAGCCGGCGACACAGCGGACGCGCGTGCTCGCCTACGAGCAGGCGATGGCCGATGTCGTCCAGCAGAACCCGGGCGATACCGAAGCCAAGATCTTTCATGCGCTGGCGATCTCTCAGACGGCGCTCCCGACCGACAAGACCTACGCGGCACAGCTTCGCGCTGCTGCCATTCTCGAGCCGATGTTCGCGGCGCAGCCGGCCCACCCCGGGCTCGCGCACTACATCATTCACGCCTACGACTATCCGCCTCTGGCGCCGAAGGCACTTGACGCCGCGCGCCGCTACGCCTCGCTTGCGCCTGGTGTGCCACACGCGCTGCATATGCCGTCGCACACGTTCACACGCGTCGGTTACTGGAAGGACTCGATCGACAGCAATCGTGCCTCGGCCGACGCCGCGCGCCGTTCGGCCTCGTCGGGCGACGAGCTCCACGCGCTCGACTATCAGGTGTACGGCTACCTGCAATTGGCGCAGGACGCCGCTGCTCGGGACGCCATCGCGCGTGCCCAGGCCGTCGTCAGCAGCGGCGAAGGGGCCACGGCGGGTGTCGCCGGTGCCGGCGCATTCGCGCTGGCCGCCATGCCGGCGCGCTACGCGCTCGAGCGAGGCATGTGGGCCGAGGCGGCGGCATTGACCATCCGCCCGGCGAACACACCGTATACCGAGGCGATGACGCACTTCGCGCGCGCCCTGGGCGCCGCGCGATCCGGTGCGCCCCAGGCGGCGGCGGGCGATATTGAGCGGCTGGCGGCGCTCAGAGACAAGCTAGCCGAGATGAAGGATCCCTACTGGCCCGAACAAGTCGACATCCAGCGCCGCGTCGCTCAGGCGTGGGTCGTCTTTGCCGAGGGCCGGAAGGACGAAGGCATTGAGGCCTTGACGGCGGCCGTCGCCGCCGAGGACGCGACAGACAAGTCGGCAGTCTCTCCCGGGCCGCTGGCGCCCGCACGCGAGCTGCTCGGTTTCATGCTCCTCGAGGCGGGCCGTCCGGCCGATGCGCTCGCCGCCTTCGAAGCGACCATGGCGAAGGAGCCGAACCGGTTTCGCGGCACCTACGGCGCCGCACAAGCGGCCGAAGCCGCCGGCGACACTGCAAAGGCGCTCAAGTACTACCGTGTGCTGTCGGAGATTGCCAAAGAGACCGACGCGGATCGTCCGGAGCTGGCGCAAGCGAAGCGCGCGCTCTCAAGGTAGAACGAAACCGGGTTTCGTTTCCCTCTACATCTGCGGAAACAAAACCCGGTTTCGTTTACTTCGCTTGGTCCAAATACGCTTTCCACGCGTCAACCAGCCCTTGCATGGTCCCTTTCGACGCGGCATAGGCCCGTGCCCAGGTGGCGACACGCGTGCGATCGGCGGCCAGTGTCTCAGGCCGGATCGAGGGGCTGTGCGAGCTGTAGACCCCTGGCCAGCGATGGATCGCCTGCGCGCAGCCATGCCTCGCCGGCGAGCCGGCTCACAGTGCCGCTCGGCACGAGCGACGCCGGCACGCTCTGCAGCAAACTAGCCGCCTCGCGGTACCGCCGGCCTTCGGCGAGAAGCGCGCCCAGATAGAGGCGGGCTGGTGCAAACGATGGTGCCATTTGCATCGACGTCTGCAATTGCTGGGCGGCTCGATCGGATTGGACCTGTGCGAAGAGGTCCAATCCGCGCAGAAACGAGGCCATCGGCTGGTCGCCGGCCTCGAGCGCCGCGAGGGCCGCCGGACCGACGCGGCCCTGCCGCGCGCCGTCGATGGCCGCCTTCACCGCGGCCGGGCGGCCTTCTTGGGCAGCCGTCAGCACCGACGACAGCACGTGCTTCTCGAGGAGCTCGTTGCGGTCGAACGCCGGGAGGCTGTCGATGAGGGCCTTTCTGATCTCGGGCGGCACTGCGCCTCCGGGCACGGCCGCGACGGCCTCGCCGGCGCCGTTTTCGGCCGCCCCCCGAGCAGCCAGCACGCGGAACGGTCGGATGATGTGTCCCTTGGGCTGCCCGCCCTGCGTGATCGTCGCGCGAGCGAGATAGCGACCCGGCGGTAGAGCGCCCGTCCTGATCTCGGCCTGCAGCGACCGCGCCTCTGGCGAGGAGCCGGCCGCTCGCTGCATGGCGGTGCTCATCAGCGGCCGCTCTGACTCGCCGCGCACGACATCGAGGGTGCCTTGGACCGCTTCGAGCGTGCCGTCACCCGATCCGTAGACTTCCATCAGCGCGACCAGGCTGCCCTGCACTCGAGGCTCGACGCTGGGAACGAGCGTGCCGCCGCCGGTGGCGGGCGGTGCGCCGACAATCAGGTCGCCCACGCTGACGTCTGTGCCATCCATCTGAAAGGCGGTGACGCGCCGCTCGACGCTGGCGATGCGGCCCTCGCTGTCGGCAAACGCGAGGCGCACGAGATAGCTGCCGGGGTCCACCGTCACCAGGCCGCTGTACAAAGCCGATCCCGCATCCAGCGGGTGGGGGCTGAGCGTTCGCGCATCCACGGCGCTCGCAACCACTTGCCCGGATTGTTCGACGACGATGATGCCGGAGGTGTAGTCGAGGGACTGATTCGCCAGGCGCTCGATCTCGGCGGCGATGAGCAGGCGTACGCGTGCGGTGCCGGGCTCCTTGTATGTGAAGGTCGCGAGCCGGACGGGCATGTCGGCCAGCGGGAGAGGCGCGCGCAGCGCCTTGGCGACGGCGTCGGCCGGCGTGGTCGCGGCCGGTGAGGTCGAGGCCAGGAACCCTCGGCGTGAGTTGATCGTCAGGCCGCGGCGGCTCGAGCGCACGCTGATGCGATGACGGCGGCCGTCGCGATCTTTGGGGCGGGCTTCGATGCCGAGGATGTAATGCCCGGCAAGCGAGCGATTGATGCGGGCAAAGGCATTGTCGGCGCCTGCCGGAATCCGGTGGAGCGTGCCGCGCGACATGGCGGCCATCGACTCGAGTCCGGCCACTTGCAGATCGCGGTCCTCACGAGGCGTGGTCGGTCGTTGGCTCTGCGTGACGTCGAAGGGGGGCACGTCGAGCAGCAGGACATCGAGGCTGGCGCGAACGTCGCCGGCAAGCGACGCGACGGCGTCCACCTCGTTCGTCGATCCCTCGAGCACGAGTCCTTCGGAGATGAGAATGACGGACTTGGGACCCTCGAGGCGCGCCAAGCTCTCGAGCACGGCGCGCAATCCGCGCAGCGAGCTTTGCGTTTCCGCCCGTTGCTGCATCACCAGCTCGCTGGCTTCCTGTTCCACCTCGAGCTCACACCGTGTCAGCT
>JAIVJN010000205.1 GCA_020200025.1 Acidobacteriota bacterium
GCCGCCGATCTGGCGCGCTTTCACATCGCCCTCAACAAGGGCCAGCTGCTCGAAGCAAAGACTCTGAGCGAGATGTATACCGCGACGACGCTCAACGATGGCTCGAAGAGCAGCTACGGGCTCGGGTGGGACAGTGTCGTTGCGGACGATCGACGCTGGATCGCGCACAGCGGCGGCGCCACCGGCGGCACCACCTATCTGCTGCGCAGCCCCGAAGACAAGGTGGCCGTCGTGATCCTCACGAACGTGCAAAGCGCACGCGGCCTGCGTGAGCTGGCGTTGGCGTTTGCGAAAACAGTGCAATAGGGCACGCCGCACAAATATAGCCACGAAGGGCACGAAGCACACGAAGGAAGAGGACACTGCCGCCTGCCGCCTGCCGCCTGCCGCCTGCCGAGAGAGGCTGCCGCCTTTTGCGCGCCGTTTCCCGCTAATCGGTGTAGAGTGGCGCCCTCGACCGGAGGTAGCCATGGCCCGAATGACACGTGGGGAGTTCCTGGGTTTCGGCGCAGCGCTGGCTGGCGGCTTTGGCCTGTCGCGAACGCCGGCCGGCGCCCTTGCCGGCGAGCAACCAGCCGCCCAGGCCGCGTCATCCGCTGACGAGCCCGACCTCGTCGTCATCAACGCGCGCGTCTACACCGTCGACACCGCGCAGCCGAGGGCCGAGGCGTTTGCGGTGAAGAACGGTCGCTTTGTCGCGGTGGGCTCGACGAGCGACGTGCGAAACGTCGTGACGCCGAAGACGCAGGTCATCGACGCCGCGCAGATGACCGTGACGCCCGGCTTCATCGATTGTCACGCCCACATCAGCGGCGTGGACGAGCTCTACGGCGTGAACGGCAACGTGACCCGCGTGCGCGAGCTGCAGGCGGCCATCCGCGCGAAGGTCGACAAGACGCCGCCGGGGACGTGGGTCGATGCGTTCATGTTCGACGACACCAAGCTCGACGTCGAGCTCAATCGCACGCACCTCGATGAAGTGGCGCGCGAGCATCCCGTGGTCGTCCGCCATCGCGGCGGTCATACCAGTTGGTACAACTCGAAAGCCTTCGAGCTCGCCGGCATCACCAAGGCGACACCAGACCCCGATCATGGGCGCTTCTTCCACAGCCCGGACGGCGAGCTCAACGGCCGAGTGGCCGAGCTCGCGCGCAATGTCTTTCGCGACGTCGGCAAGCGTGAGACGTTCACACCCGACGAGCAGCGCGAACGCGGTCTGAGCGGGATGAAGCACATCTCGCGTCTGCTCACGTCGGTGGGGCTGACCACGGTGCACGACGCTGGCGCCGGCCGCGACCGCATCCTCGCCTACGAGGACGCGCGGCGCGCGGGCGAGCTCCGCCACCGCGTCTACTTCCTCGTTCGCGGTGAAGAGACATTCAGTGGCTTCAAGGCCGCCGGGCTCTACACGGGCTTCGGCGACGAGTGGGTGCGCGTGGGCGGCGTCAAGTTCGCCGCAGATGGCTCGGCGTCGGAACGTACCATGCGCATGAGCACGCCGTATGTCGGCACCACCGATTACGGCATTCTCACGATGACGCAGGACGAGATCTATGAAGCCGTGGACGACGCGCACGCGCACGATTTCCAGGTGTGCATCCACGCCAACGGCGACGTCACCATCGACATGGTGCTCAAGGCCTACGAACGGGCCCTGGCCAAACGGCCCGATCCGAATCGCCGCCACCGCATCGAGCACTGTTCGCTGATCAATCCGGATCTGTTGCGCCGCATCAAGGCCATCGGCGCGATTCCGACGCCGTTCTGGACCTACATCCACTATCACGGCGAGAAGTGGACGCAGTACGGCGACGAGAAGATGCAGTGGATGTTCGCGCACCGCTCGTTTCTCGACACCGGCATTCCGGTTCCCGGCGCCTCCGACTACATGCCGGGTCCATACGAGCCGCTGATGGCCCTTCAGAGCATGGTGACGCGAAAGGACTATACCGGTCGCGTGTGGGGCGCCAATCAGAAAGTGACCATCGACGAGGCGCTCAGGATCGCCACGATCAACGGGGCGTGGGCTTCACGCGAGGAACATCTGAAAGGCTCGATTGCGGCGGGCAAGCTCGCTGATTTCGTGATGCTCGAAAAAGACCCGCACGATGTGAATCCGGACGAGATCAAGAACATCAAGGTGGTGCGGACGGTGGTGGGCGGCAAGACCGTGCACTCACTCGGGTCGTAAGAGGACCCTTCGGGTGAGACGCTGCGGGTCGGACCGGCCCACTGCGTTCGCCGGTAGGGAAGGCAAGCCACCCTACCGTGAGCGCAGCGAACGGTCCCACCCTCTGGGCCCGACCGGCGAAGCCGGTCCTCAGTAGCCCTGCTTACCACGCCATCACGTAACTATCCCTGGTCGGCGATGCCCCTCCCATCAGCACACCGGTCTTCGGGTGGATGATGATCGCCTTCACCGAGCCCACACCCCTGACATTGCGCACGTCGACTTTGTGCCCGAGCGCGGCGAGCTCGTCGATGACGTGCTTGGGGAGGCTAGCGGGCACTTGCAACGTGCCATCGATCGGGTGCGGGTAGGTCGAGCTGCGGAAGCTGGTGCTCACAACGGACGATGCTTCGAGCGCCTGCTGCACGTTCATGCCGAACTCGACCACGTTGAGGAAGAACTGGAGCTGTGCCTGCGGCTGCGTGTCGGCCCCGGGCGTGCCGAATGCCATGTAGGGTTTGCCATCGCGAAGCGCGAGAGCGGGGTTGATCGTGTGCCGGACCCGCTTGCCCGGCTTCAGCACGTTGACGTCATCGTCGTCGAGCCCGAAGTAGGCCATGCGGTTGTTGAGAAAGAAGCCGGCGCCCTCGACGACGTGCCCGCTGCCGAAGAGGCTGAGCAGCGACGAGGTGACGGAGACCATGTTGCGGTCCTTATCGACGACGGCGAGGTAGGTAGTATGACCATCGGGGGCCGGTGGGGCGATCGCACCTGTGACCGGCGGCGGCTGAGGCGTCGACCATGACACCATCTGCTGGCTGGTGCTCGATCGGGAGGGCTCACCTGACGGCGCCTCTCCAGCGA
>JAIVJN010000206.1 GCA_020200025.1 Acidobacteriota bacterium
GATCTTCCGGACGCGCGATGACGCACCATTGACCACTCCACGTCTCAGCGCGAAGACGAACCTCTCCTGACGACATTGGTCAGCGCGTAATCACCATTTATTCAGCGGCCGGGTCTGACGCCAGCATCGCTTTTTGCCTTCATGCGGGGCGGCTGCCAAGGGCGCGCTCGATCCGTGCGCCTTCGGAGCCGGTGATCGGGGCAGGAACATCAGCGTGACCTCCTTGTCCGGAAGAATGAGACCTCATGAGAACACGCCGCGTGGCCATTGCGTCCGGACAAGGTGGGGCGTAAGCGACCCCCTCGGAAGGGTCGCAGGACCGCCTCGGGTGGGTGGCAAAGGGGGTCGCTCCCCACATCACCCTCATCTCTCATCAGCGCGGCTTCGGAGGCGGCGAAGAGCGCCGCCTCGTAAAACGGCAGCAGCTGTTTGGAACCGACGGTTGACCAGCGAGTTAGGACAGAGCCCTGCGCCTGGTGCATCCTCCGAACAGATGCGCATCGGTGCGTCCTATTGCACTGGACAGGGGGGAACGCTGCTCCCGAGTCTGCGTTCCCCCCTCGTGCCTCGTGTGTTTCCAGTCGAGCCGATTCGGAGAGCGTGCCGTTGAACGCACCGAGAACCAGACCACCGGGCCCCCTTGCACGGTTCCCGGCAGCACGAGAATCAATTTGCCGGGGGCATGGCAGATCGCGACCTGTGGGACGTCTGGTGCGAGTTCTCCGGCGCGCCGGTGGCCGATCGCGAAACTGTCGGCAGCCATCTACGACGCGCCGTCGATCACGGCAGTCGAGGCTCTCCTGCTAGGGCCTCCTGCCTTCTGCTCGAACTTCGTGTGGTGGCAGTTCAGACATCGCGGGCTACTCAGCCCGACAGCTGCGATAAACTGGTGTCAAGATTGGTCGCCCGGGGGAGTCTCGTCCCAATGAAGAACAGCGAACCGGTGATTCATAGCGATCCGGAGATCATGGGGGGCACACCCGTGTTTGTCGGCACGCGGGTGCCGCTAGAAACCCTGCTGGACTATCTCGAAGCGGGCCAGCCCCTTTCTGACTTCCTCGAGGAGTTCCCGACCGTGACCCGGGACCAAGCCGTCGCGGCCCTGGAGCAGGCCAAGGAGGCGCTCCTCGCCCGTGCGCGTCCTGCTTGATGAGTGCCTGCCACGACGGCTAAAGCGCGAGCTCGTCGGCCACGACACGCGGACCGCTCCGGAGATGGGGTGGGCGAGCAAGCGCAATGGCGAGCTACTTGCCTTGGCGGTCAGCCAGTTCGATGCGTTCCTAACCGCCGATCGCCACGCACGATGAGCGGCACCGACAGGCGGTGTATTCCATTGAGCAAGCGTAATTTCCGAAGGGATCGTCCGTCGCGGTGATCGCGCAAGAGCACCGGGGATGGCCCTGCAAAACCTCCATCCCGGTTCAAATCCGGGCGGCGCCTCAATTCTAAGTCGAGGAACAGGGGCACGACGTCGGACGCCGCTCCCGTGCGCGCGCTGCAACAGCGACCTCACGTTCGCCACACTGGCCGAACGGGCGGCGGGGTTCGGTGCCGACCTCGTGGCCACCGGTCGCTATGCCCGCGTCCAGCGTGACGAGCGGACGGGAGGGTACCTGTTGCAGCGCGGGATCGATGCGGCCAAGGATCAGGCCTACTTCCTGTTCTCGCTGACCCAGGATCAGCTCGCGAAGGCGATCTTCCCCGTCGGCGACCGGCCGAAGGCGTCAGTTAGAGCGTACGCGCGCGGCCGCGAGCGGCCGGTGGCCGACAAGCCTGACAGCCAGGAGATCTGTTTCATCCCCGAGAACGATTACGCCTCCTTCGTCACCCGCAGCGCGCCAGAGGTGAAGCCGGGCGCGATCGTCGGTCAGAACGGCGCAGTTCTCGGCACTCATGCGGGGGATTCACCGGTTCACCGTCGGCCAGCGCAAGGGCCTCGGCCTCGGCGCCTCGCCTACGGGCACCCCGATGTATGTGCTGGCACTGCGACCAGCGGAGGGCCAGGTGGTTGTCGGACCCAAAACGGCCCTGGAGCGCACGACCCTGACGGCGGCGCAGGTGAATTGGGTCATGGAGCAGCCAGCCGGCGATCGACGGGTTGCCGCGCAGATCCGCCGCCGCCATCAGCCTGCGCCTGCCACCGTACGGGCTTTCGACCGCCAGCGCGCCGAGCTCGTGTTCGACCGACCGCAGGTGGCGATTAGTCCGGGTCAGGCGGCCGTTTTCCCCGCGGACGACATGGTGGTGGGGGAGGGTGATCGAGTAGAAAGAATCGGTGATCGGGTGACGGGAATGATGGCAGACAACCTGCTGTCCGGACCATCGGCTTCAGCGCCATGTCGAGCGCCTTCATCGTGAGGCGCCGCTCATTCACCCAGCCGACCGTGAACCTGGAAGACAGATCGAGGATCGCCGCCGGCGAGCTTTGGTTCATGCTACCGTGTCCCTCCCGCGACAGCTGTCAGCAATGGCCAAACAAGAACCCATCCAGGTGATCGTCGTCGGGTGTGGCGCTGTGGCGCAGACCTTGTACGCACCCGCGTTGGACGCGGTCCAGCGGGCCGGCGAGATACAGGTGGTGGGAATCGTCGATCCATCTGAGACAAGGCGCGCGGGAATGCTCAAGAGATTCCCCGAGGCGGTCGCACATTCCAATCTCGCGGACTGTCGCCTAGGCGCTCAGAACCTGGTTGTTATCGCCACTCCGCCGAAGTTGCACGCCGAGCAGAGCGTCCACGCACTCCGCCAAGGTGCTGCCGTACTCTGCGAAAAGCCGATGGCGGCGAGCAGCGCGGAAGCCGAGGCGATGATCCAGGCGGCTCGCACGTCCGGTGTCGTTCTGGCCGTCGGAATATTCAGACGTTTCTTTCCGGCTTTCGAGGCACTGAAACAGGTGTTCTACAACAAGCCGTTCGGAGAACTCCAGGATTTCACGATACATGAGGGCGGGAAATTCGGCTGGGGCGCTGCATCCGACTCGTATTTCCGGCTCGATCAGACCCTCGGAGGCGTGTTGTTCGACCTAGGCGTATACATCGTCGACCTCCTGCTTTGGTGGCTCGGAGAACCGGCATCCTTCACCTACGAGGATGACGCGATGGGCGGGCTCGAAGCCAATTGCCGGCTTCACATCGCATACCGTACGGGCGGGCGGGGGATGGTCCGTCTGAGCCGTGACTGGGAAACACAAAACCGATATGTCTTCCGCTTCGAGGCGGCCACCGTCATTTATAAAGTTGGTCAGGCGAACCGCTTGAGTGTGTCGGTCAACGGCGTGCCATTCGTGCTTTGCGGCGAACTGATGACGTCGGGAAATGGGCAGGATGCAATCGATTCTCCCACGCGAACGTGGCCCCAGAGCTTCACCGAACAGATCCGTAACGTCGTTGCAGCGATGAGGGGCCGGCAAGAGCTGCGGGTGCCGGGCGCTGAGGCGATTTGCTCTCTGCGGTTCATTGAGAGCTGCTACCGCACGCGCACGTTGATGAAGATGCCTTGGCTCACACGCGAAGAGACGGACACGGCTCTCGAACTAGCCCGCGTGGACAGATGAGGAATGGGATAGCGATCACAGGGGCGAGCGGCTTTATCGGGAACCGAATACTCGAGATGTTCCATCTGGGAAAAGTCCCTGGATTGATCCCAGTGGTTCATAGTAATTCGAGCCTGGCGCTGCCCGCCCGATTCGCTCTGCCGTGGAAGGTGTGCGACCACTTCAGCGTCGACGAACTGAGCAGGGCTTTCGAAGGCTGCGAGGCCGTCGTGCATGCCGCATACGGTTCACCGATGAAGACGATGAGCGAAGCGGTCTACCGTGCCGCCGACCGTGCCGCGGTGCGCCGTCTCGTGGTGCTCAGCTCTGCCTCGACTTACAATCAGAATCCACAGCCCGGCGTGACCGAAGACTCTCCTTACCCCCACAAGGCCGCCACCTCGTATAATGCGGCGAAAATCGCCGCCGACAGGGGCATTCGCCGCCTGAGGCCGAGAGGGCGTACGGAAGTTGTGTTTCTGATGCCCGGCGTGGTCTACGGACCGAGGTCTCAGTGGATTGCGCGAGTCGCGAGACAGGGAGCGCAAGGGACAGCTTACCTGATCGATGAGGGGCAAGGGATCTGCAACGGAATCTACATCGACAACCTCGTCGAAGCAGTGCGCCTGGCGTTGATTGCTCCCGGTGTGGACGGCCACTCTTTCTTCGTCTCCGACGCAGAGACTGTGACGTGGGCCGACTTCTATCGTCCGATCCTGGCCGCCATCGGTGCACAGCCAGACAGGGTCTATCGAATCGCCGCTTCGGCAATAACGAGGGAGACGGCCCGCGAGCGCTTTCGAGC
>JAIVJN010000431.1 GCA_020200025.1 Acidobacteriota bacterium
CTGTCGTCGTGCCCGTCGGCGCCGTTGCCCCGCCAGTGGCCGCATCGGCCACCGGTCGTGGCGTAGGCGCGCCCGGCAACACGAGCTCCGGCAGGGGCCGGCCCTCTTTCTCGGCGTAGTAGGTCTCGATGACGTACTTGGCGATCGGCGCGGCGAGGTACCCGTGCTCGCTGTGCTCCGTAAACACGGCGCCGGCGAGCTCGGGGTTGTCGCGCGGCGCGAAGAACACGAACCAGCCGTGATCGCGCAGGTCGCGATCAGTCCCGCTGCTCCGCGCGCGCTCTTTGCCCTGATTCGAGATCACCTGCGCCGTGCCGGTTTTGCCCGACACGTCACGGCCCGCGATGCGTGCTCGTCCGCCCGTGCCGGCGGCGTTGACCGCCATCCACAGGCCGTCATGTACGGCCGACACGGTCGTCGGCTTCATGAGGAACGGCTGATACGGATTGGCCGGCGCGGGCAGATCGCGCCATCCCTGCCCCTCGTCGACCGCCTGCACCAGTCGCGGCACCAGTCGTGTGCCGCCGTTGGCGATCGTCGCCATCATGAGCGCCATCGACATGGGCGTGACGGAATTCTGGCCCTGACCGATGGAGACGGAGATGGTTTCGCCGGCGTACCACTTCTCGCCTGTCCGCTGCCGCTTCCACTCGCTCGATGGCACGATGCTCTCGATCTCGTTCGGCAGATCGATGCCGCTCTTGCCCGCCAGCCCCAGCTTGTCGGCCCACTTGTGAATACGGTCGACGCCCAGCATGTTGCCGAGGGTGTAGAAGTAGACGTTGCACGACTTCTCGAGGGCGTGCCGCATGTCGACCGACCCGTGTCCGCCTTTCTTGTGGCACTTGAAATAGCGTCCGTAAAAGTTGGCGCCGCCCGAGCAGGACACGCGGTGATCGGGCGTGACCAGGCCCTCTTCGAGCGCCGCGGTAGCGACGACGATCTTGAACGTCGAGCCAGGAGAGTAACGGCCTTGAATGGCGCGGTTCTGCAGCGGGCGCAGACGGTCGGTGTTGAGTGCCTGCCAGGTGGCGCGATCGATGCCGGCGGCGAAATCGTTGGGATCGTACGAGGGCAGACTGACGAGCGTGAGCACGTCACCGTTGCGCGGATCGAGGACGATCGCCGAGCCCCAGTATCCGAACGCGCGAAACGCCTCCTCGGCGGCGCGCTGCATCGAGTAGTTGAGGGTGAGCTGCACGCGCCGCCCTTCGGTGTACGGCACTTCCTCGAGGTGACGGATCTCGCGGCCCATGCTGTTGACGACGACCCGGCGTGCGCCGTCCTCGCCCATCAACATGCGGTTGTAGATCTTCTCGACGCCCGACTGCCCGATGATGTCGCCCGAGTGCACGCCGTCGCTGACGATCTGCGCATCGCTGGCCTCGCCGACATAGCCGATGAGATGGGCGGCGAGACCTTCCGCCGGATACTGCCGTGTCGGCACCTCCTGCACCACGACGTCGGGGCCCAGTTCGGCGCGGCGAGCCGTGACCGCGGCGACCTGCGCCAGCGTCGCGTCGTGAATCACTTCGATGGGCCGATACGGCGGCTCGCGGCGGTGACGCTCGACCGTCTCCCGCACCCTCGCTTCGTCCTCTCCGGTGACCTCGGCCAGCAAGCGGATCGTGCCATCGAGGTCCTTCGTATGCTCGCGAACGATCGATATGTTCAGCGAATGACGATTCTCGACGAGCACTCGGCCGGCCCGATCGTAGATGACGCCGCGCGGCGCCCGCAGCGGCAGCGTGCGCTGGTGATTGTTCTCCGCCATCTCCTTGAACATCGCGTGCTGCACTACCTGGAAGAACCAGAATCCTCCCGTGAGCAACACGAAGGTCACGAAGACCCCCACGCGCAGCAGAGTCACACGTTCGGCCAGACGACGACGGTCTTCAGGAACGGCCATGATGTCTTGGGCGCCGCAAGGCGGAAATCTCCATCTCTCTTGCCAAGTCTACCGTCTCAACGGCTTGCCCGCCCGCCGGCGTTGAAGGGTGCTCGGAACGGTCTCCACGAGCTGCGATCCGACGACGCCGACGATGCCGTTGACAAACGCTTGCCCGAGTACGGCGGTATACGGGTCGGGAAAATGCCGCAGCCCGAGCAGCACGTACAACCCCAAGAACAACGCCGCGTGCAACAGCGTCGCCAGCACGAACACGACAAATCGCGGGAAGGACGCGGTCACGATGAACTGCGTGCCAAAGACGCCCGCGGCAAACCCGACGATGGTCTTCGCCAGTCCCCCAATGCCGAGCACGCCGCTCGACAGCGCGTCTTGCACCAAGCCGGCGGCGCTGCCCGCCAGGAGCCCAGCCGCCGGACCCGACGTGAGCGCCACGTACACGACGACAATGAGCACCAGGTCGAGGGCCGACATCCCCCGAAACGTCAGCCCGGCCACCATCGTTTGCAGAGCAAGGGCCGTCACCAGTCCCAGGATCACCTTCGCGAACTTCACTCCTGCCCCTCGGCCGCCGCCCCTTCGCGGGCCGGCGACGGCGTGAGGACAACGAGCACTTCTTCGAGCCGCGAGAAGTCGACCGCCGGACGTACGCGAATGGAGTGAAACGTGCCCGGGCCGCGATCCACGCTCTCGACGGTGCCGATGACGAACCCCTTCGGATAGATCGAGTCGATACCAGAGGTGAGGACCCGATCGTCAACGGCGACGTCCGCGGTGCCCGGCACATACTGCATCTGGAGCACGTCGCTCCCCACACCGACGACGATGCCCTGGGCCCGACTTCGCTCGATGACCGCTCCTGCGGCTGCGTCGCGATCAATCAAGAGCTGCACCTTCGATGCCGCGCTACTCGGCAGGAGAACACGCCCGACCACACCGACCGGCGAAATGATGGCCATGTCGCGCCGAATCCCGTGCGACACCCCTTTGTCGATGGTGATGGTCCTGAACCGGGGATCCGCCGCGGAGGCGATGACTTCTGCCGCGGTCGTCTGCACGCCCGACCGGGCACGTAGCTCGAGCAGTTCTCGAAGGCGCTCGGCTTGGTTGACGAGCGCCTGGCGCAACGCCTCGTTCTCGGCTCGGACCCGCCGCAGATCGATATAACCGCTCCAGGTGTCCTCAATGCCGTCGACGACGCTCGTGGCGACGCGCTGAATCTCCGCAAAGCTCCCGAAGGTGACCACCTCGAGAAACGGCACGCCGGCCCCCGTCGTCACCTGGGCGGAGATGAGGCCCACGTGCAGCACGATGGCGCCGGCGAGGAGATAGCCGGGGCGGCGGGTGTTGAGGGAAGCAGTAGCCACGGTTGCACTGTGCGTTTCGGCTTTCGACTCTCGGCGTCCCGGCCGGGCAATCCCACAGCCACCGAGGGCTACCGGTGCTGAGCCGAAGGCGAGCATTCAAAGAGTCGAGGCGCCTCAATCTATGGCAATTTTTCGCAATAAGTCGAAGTCTGACAGCATCTTACCGGCACCGAGCACAACCGACGACAGGGGGTCTTCGGCCATCGTCACCGGCAATCCTGTCTCCTCGCGCAGACGTTTGTCGAGGTTACGCAGCAGCGACCCACCCCCAGTCAGCACGATCCCTCTATCCACGATATCGGCCGATAGCTCCGGCGGTGTTCGCTCGAGTGCGACGCGGACGGCATCGACAATGACGTTGACAGTTTCGGCCAACGACTCACGGATTTCTTCGTCGCTGATGGTGATGGTCTTTGGCACCCCTTCGATGAGATGGCGACCCTTGATCTCCATCGTCAGCCGCTCTTCGACCGGATACGCCGATCCCAACTGCATCTTGATCTGCTCGGCCGTGCGCTCGCCGATGAGCAGGTTGTAGGTCTTCTTGATGTACTGGATAATCGCTTCGTCCATCTCGTTGCCTGCCACGCGCACCGCCTTGCTGTAGACGATGCCGGCGAGCGAGATGACCGCGATATCGGTCGTGCCCCCGCCGATATCGACCACCATCGAGCCGGCGGGCTCGGTGATGGGCAACCCGGCGCCGATGGCGGCCGCCATCGCCTCTTCCACCAGGTGCACCTCACTCGCTTTGGCCCGATACGCGCTGTCTTTCACCGCTCGCTTTTCGACCTGTGTGATCTCCGAGGGTACGCCGATGATGATCCGAGGGCGCACCCAGACGTTGCCGTTGTGTGCCTTCTTGATGAAGTACGTGAGCATCTTCTCGGTGACGTCGAAGTCGGCGATGACCCCGTCCTTCATTGGCTTGATGGCGACGATGTTTCCCGGCGTTCGGCCGAGCATCTCCTTCGCTTCACGTCCGACGGCTTCGACGCGGCCGTTCACCTTGTTGACGGCAACGATCGACGGCTCATTGACGACGATGCCACGGCCCTTCGCATACACGCACGTATTGGCCGTGCCGAGGTCGATGGCGAGATCGGTAGAGAGGAACGACAGCAGCGAACCGAGACCCAACACCTTGCTCCTTGCTAAGCTACCGGGCTGCCCTCGAGGCCAACCTGGTTGTGCTCTCGAGGGCAACCTGGTTGTGCTCGTGAGGGCAACCCGGTTGCCTTCAGATTGCCTTCAGGCGATCACCCGTCAACTCGCTTGTGCGGAGGCGATATGGATGCCGTTCTTCCCCGCATCCTTCACCCGATACATCGCCACGTCGGCCGCGCGCACCAGCTCTTCCGCCGTCGACGCGACGTCCGGCAGCGTCGCCACGCCGACCGAGGCCGTGAGGCGAATGCTCAGCCCGTCGCCGGCCAGAAACGGATGCGACGCCAGCCGATCGCGGATACGCTCGGCCACGGCGCTCGCCCCGTCGGAGCCGGTGTCCGGAAGAATGAGCGCGAACTCGTCGCCGCCAAATCGCGCGGCCACATCGGTCTCACGGGCCGACCCGCGAATCACCGCCGCCGCCTCGACGAGCGCTCGGCTGCCGGCCAAGTGCCCGTGCGAATCGTTCACCGACTTGAAGCCATCGAGGTCGAGAAACAGCAGCGACAAGGGCCTGGAGCTTCGCGATGCGCGCTTCACTTCTCGCCTCAACACGTGGTTGAGATAGCGAGAGTTGTACAACTGGGTCAGATCGTCGGTGACCGACAGCGCTTCCGCCCGCCGCAGCGTCAGGGCGTTATCCAGGGCCTGCGCAGGCCCTTCGAGGGCCGTCGTCAGCAGTTCCCCCACCGAATTTCCTAGCTTCGGCTCCTTCCCCGATGCCCGCCGGTCGAGCAAGATCAGCGCAGCGACGAGTTGAGCCCGGCAACGAAGCGGCACGGCGACGACCGCGCCCGACGAACCCGCGAAGCGCGCATCTCGGCGGAGATCGGAGGATGCAAATCCACGGCCGTTGACGAGCACCCACCGACCTACCGCCGCGGCCGTCGTGGCGAGCTGTGGAGATAGCCCGTGGCCGGCGATCGCCGTAATCTGTCCGTCGAGATCGGGGGCGACAACCGCACACGACGGCACACGCAGCCACTCCACGGCTCGCTGAACGACGAGCTCGCCAATCTTGCCCGGTTCCAACGTGTCGTGAGCGGCGCGCATGATCGCCAGCACCGTTTCAGGCCGCTCGAGGCGACCCTTCACTGCACGCTGGCTCAGACGAAGGCGGGTAGCGAGATCGGGGCGGACACCCTTCCCGGGTGGCATCGGACGCTCGAGTTCCAGCCGGTGACAGGCTTCATCATCCGCCTGAACCGAACCGCCGTAAGTTGTTCACTGCTGGTGAAATATATCACAACGCCGGTGGTCCCTCGCGCCCCCGACCGCCTCACTGCACGGAGAGTATCGAGGCGGTTCTGCGAACGGGACCGAACCGATCGGGCCCGGTCCAGGGGCTGCCCCTGAGCGCGTCGAAGGGCGAGGTCCCACCGCCGACGGCCGGTCACCGGGGTTGCTCTCGTGATCAGGGAGAGCAAACCGGTTGACACCTGCAGGTTGCTCGCTACTACGGCAGACGTTAGACTTACAGGTTACACGTCCCGACTACCCGAAGACCAAGGTTCATCATGACGATGCTCGACCGGATGCGGCGCCACAAGGGCTGGCTCAAGTGGAGCCTGGCGCTCGTGGTCCTCACCTTCGTGTTGTTCTACATTCCCGACTTCCTGACGACGCAGACGGGAGCGGCGCCGAGTGAGGTGATCGCCGACGTCGAGGGTGAATCGGTGACCGTCGGCTCGTTCCAGCGGCGGTATACGGCGCAAATGCAAGCGTACCGGAACGCGTACGGGGGGCAGGTGAGCGAGCAGTTGCTGCGGCAACTGGGCCTCGAGCAGCAGATCCTGCAGCAACTCGTCGACGAGCACGCCATGGTCGTCGAAGCCGCGCGCCAGAACATCACCGTGAGCGATGTCGAGGTGCGCGAGCGAATTCTGTCGATCCCGGCCTTCCAGGAGAACGGTCAGTTCATCGGCGAAGCGCGTTATCGCCAGATGCTCCAATTTCAGAATCCGCCGATGACGACCACCGAGTTCGAGACCACCATGCGACGGGCGATCGCCGTCGACAAGCTGCGTGGAGCGGTGACCGGATGGATGTCGCTGACCGACGCGGAGGTCGCTGACGAGTATCGGAAGCGAAACGAGAAGGTGAAGCTCGACGTCGTCCCGCTCACCGCCGAGGCGTTTCGCAGCCAGGTGACGGCGAGTGACGCCGACGTCGCGGCGCACTTCGAGAAGAACAAAGAAAGCTATCGCATCGGCGAGAAACGAAAGATCAAATACGCCATTGTCGATGTCGATCAGGTGCGGGCGGCGACTACGGTGCCGGCGGCGGAGATCGAGGCCTTTTACAAGTCCAACCTTCAGCAGTACACGACGCCGGGCCAGGTGCGCGCCAGCCACATCCTGTTCCAAACCGAGGGCAAGGACGAAGCCGCCGTGCGGAAGCTCGCCGAAGACGTGCTCGCCAAGGCCAAGGCGCCTGGTGCGGACTTCGCCGCGCTGGCGAAGGAGTACTCAGAAGACGAGGCATCCAAGGCCAACGGCGGCGACCTCGACTACTTCGGACGCGGCCGCATGGTGCCGGCCTTCGAGCAGGCGGCCTTCGCCATGAAGCCCGGCGAGATCAGCGATCTGGTCAAGTCGGACTTCGGCTTTCACATCATCAAGGTCGTCGACAACAAGGCCGAGACTTCGCGGCCCCTCGACGAGGTGCGGGCCGAGATCGAGGATCAATTGAAGTGGCAGCGCGCCCAGCAGCAAGCGGAGCAGCAAGGCAAGGCGCTCGAAGGCGCCGTGAAGAGCGCGGCCGATCTCGAGCGAGTGGCCAAGGAGCGAGGCCTGACGGTTCAGGAAACGGACTTCTTCCTCGCCGATGGGCCGATCGACGGGCTCGGGCCCGCTCCTGACGTCTCAGCGCGCGCCTTTCAGATGAAGGAAGGTGAGGTGAGCCCTGCCCTGCGGATCGGGCGCGGATGGATCGTCGCCACCCTGACCGGTCGGCAGGATCCCTATGTGCCGCAGCTTGCCGAGGTCGAAGCCAAAGTCAGAGAAGACGTCATCCTCGAGCGCGCCGCCGCAC
>JAIVJN010000432.1 GCA_020200025.1 Acidobacteriota bacterium
CGTCGACTGCGATCGGACGCAGTCCTGGTGCTGATGCTCCAAGAGAGTCTGGAGCCACTCGACCTCTCGCCCGACGGGGGCATCCTGGGCTTGCTGCCACCAGGCGATCGTGACTGGGTCACGACCAACGACATTGCCCTGGCAGCGTCCCTGAAGCAGCGCGACGGCGCGATTGTCGCCCTCGTGATGTGTGGCCCGAAGCGCACAGGCTTCCCCTTTGATGGGCGGGATCGGTGGTTGGTGCAGACGTTGAGTACCGCGGCCGCGGTGGCCTGGCAAGCGGCAGGCGCAGGAGAGGAATCGAGAGACGCAAGGCGCCCGTACTTGCAGTCGTCCCCCGTCAGCGAAGCCGCCTTCGAGTGCCCGCGATGCGGCGTCATTGCCGCATCGCAACCGCTCAATTGCGGCTGCGGCGCCGAAGCGATTCTCGCGTCGCTCCCTCATCACCTCGGAGACGCCTTCCTCGTCGATCGCCGGATCGGCGGCGGCGGTATGGGTGTCGTGTACCTAGCCCGCGATCTGAGACTGAATCGCGAGGTGGCTCTCAAAACGTTGCCGAGCGTTGGCGCCGACGCCATCGCGCGTCTGCGCGAGGAGGCGCGCGCGATGGCCGCCCTGAACCACGAATCGCTCGCCACGATCTACGGCCTGGAAGTGTGGCGGCAGACACCCGTGCTCGTGGTCGAGTACTTCCCCGAAGGCACCCTGGCGCGCAGGATCGAACAAGGCCCGTGCTCAACGGCGATGACCGTCGAGCTTGGGCTGCGATTGGCGCGCGCGCTGACCTACATGCACGCTGAAGGAAGGCTCCATCGCGATCTCACGCCGAGCAACATTGCCTTCACCGCGACACGGACCGCGAAGCTGTTGGACTTTGGACTCGCGACGTTGATGGGGCCGGAGGCGGCCAGCGGCGGGCGAACGACAACCGGCGGCCAGCGTCCGCGGGCGCAACTAACGGGCACCTTCGGATACCTGCCGCCGGAAGCCTTCGAGGGCAGCCGGCCGAGTCCGGCCTTCGATCTCTGGGGGTTGTCCGTTGTCATGCTCGAGATGACCGCGGGGCGCCGTCTCTTTCACGCGGAGCACCGCGACGGCATACGTCATCCACAGGGGACTCCGGATGTCTCAGAGGCTTGCGCGGCGCTTCGCACGACCACCCCGGGGTTGAAGGCCTTGCTGACGCGCGCACTCGCTCAACGACCCGAATTGCGATTTCGCACGGGTGGGGAGCTGCAAGCAGCCCTCGAGTCGCTCGGCAGACGCTGAACGTTTCGCGTCGCGGACCGCGCCGAGTGCCTTACTGGCTGCTGGCAGACGAGGGCGGGACCAGCCCCTTCAGCCTCATGTAGGTCACCATGTTCCCGTAGTGTTCGCTGTCGTGCGTGACGTTCAGTTGAAGAATGCCGAAGCGCGTAACCTTTTGCCCGAACGCCTCCACTGGCTGAAGGGCGCTAGCGTCGGTCATCGACGAACAGACCGCATCGCAGTAGGCAATCGAATCACCGAGTGCTTTGACGAGCTCCGCTTCGGCCGTCACCTTCTCGAAGTCAGCGGCGCTCGGGCTCTTCTCACCTTTCGCCGCGCTGCACATCAAGTAATGATCGTTGATCAGATGACCGACGAGTTGTCCGAAGCTACGGACCTGCGGCGTCGGCTTGAAGGCATAGTCGCCTTCCGGCACCAGGGCCGCCGAAGCCGCAATGAACGTAGGTGTCGATGAGCAGCTCGCGAGCGGTCATCCAGGTGACTGTACTACGGGCGGCTGATGGGCTCACCGCGTCCGTCGTCGCTCGCCTCTGACGAGCGCCGCGAGCGCCCGACTCTGCTCGTGCTCCGAACGCATACCGTCGGCGACGTCGATGTAGAGCATGCGCTGCTCCGACGACAACTCGTGCGTCGCGGCCAGCCGTGCCAACAGCGAGGCTCGCTCGTACTCGCTGTCGATCTTGGCGGCGTTTCTCATCAGGAGCATCAGGACGCTCTCGCTGAGCTGGCGATCGATAGCCGCTTCGAGCACACGCCGATGCTCGTGGCTTCCGAGTCCACTCACAACCTCGAAAAACGCGTCGGCCGTGTCAGCCGTGAGGCCGCCCCGTGCCAGGACATCGAGAAGGACCAGCGATCGTTCGTGACCTGATCGCAGGGTCGCGGCAGTCATGAGAACGGCGGCCGTGTGACCCGGCCCCACCGCCGAAAGACCCGCGAGAAACGCGCCGACGACCTGACGACGATCGTGCTCGCTGGCAATGTCGCGGGCGGTTTGTAGGGCCTGTAAAGCGACCGCTTCGTCCACCGACTGACCGCGAGCAAGCTCGGTCAACGCACGCCGTTGCTCGTCGGCGTTTCCGATCTGCCTGACGAGGCCGAGAAAGACGTCGGCAGACTGTATCGTGACGCCGCCGCGTTGGGCGAGCGCCGCGAGCAGTGTCCCGCGCTCGTGGTCGCCATTGAGATCCGCCGCGGCCGCGAGAATCGCGTGGGCGACGGTTTGGGCCGGCTGTTCCGGCATGGTCGCCATCAAGACGCGCTTCTGCTCGTAGTCCCCGGCAATCGAACGTGACGTCGCCGCAATCTGCGTACGATGACCATCGGTGACGGCGGCTGATTCAGCCACTCTCGTCAGCACCTGGCCGCGTTCGTAGTCGCCGAATGGGCCGCGCCCAACACGCACGATGATTTGCGATAGCAGCTCCGCGGTGTGTGGCGCCTGGCGCAAGAGCTCTTCGTAGTAGCGCCGGCGCGCATAGCTGTTCTCATCTGGAAACCGATCGATCGCCGAAAGCACGGCGTCGGGTCCCTCCTTCACCAGCAATCGCTCGACGCGCTGTTCGGCGAAGAGTCCACCCTGCTCGACGAGCCTGGACAAGGCGCCGGTCAGCCACAGGCGGCCCTCCGATTCGTATGCTCCCTGCACGCCGTTTCGCGAGTATCGGCGCTCGATGTGATTCTGCGCGCCGCGTAGGTCCACGGGGGTGATGAGGAGGCTGCCTTCGACGATACTGACGCGGGCGCCGTCCTCAAT
>JAIVJN010000207.1 GCA_020200025.1 Acidobacteriota bacterium
GTGGCCTCGCTGCGAACGCGCTCGTAGCGCACGCCCAGGTCGAGCGTCAGACGTGACGACGCGGCCCAGCGGTCGTGAAGGTAGAACGACTGCGTCCTGATGTCGATCTCCGCACCACGCGTTGGAATCCAGTTCTGGGCGCGTGAGATGCCTGGCTGGAAGAGAGGGATTGGACGCTGCGACGCGTCGAGGACCGGGACCCCCCCGGAGACGAGGTAGTCGGACTGAAGCACATAGCCGGTCGCTGTCTGCGAATTCCCGCCCACGCGAGTCGTGTTGAAGTTCTCGTAGCCGCCCTTGAAATCGTGGCTGCCGAGATTGTTGGTCGTCAAGAAGTACGACAGGCTTCCGGCGATCTGCTGGTTGTCGCGGTTCTCGGGATCGTTGCTGTCGAAGTAGGGTGCGTTGTAGTGCTGGCTGGCCAGCACACCCGGATTCAAGCCGCGCGACAAGAACGGCGAATCGACGATCGCCGTGCTGGTGCCACCGGTATTCCGGAAGCCGAACTTCCGGCGCGAGACCTGCACGGTCGCGAAGAGCTGCTGGCTGAGGACGCCGCGCCAGCTTGCCACCCACAGATCGTTGGGCAGCTCGCGATCGACGATCGTGGAGGGATCGATCGAGAACGTGAAGGTCGGTTGAACCTGCGCTGTCTTGTTCCGCAGGTACTGGCCTTGGAACGTCTGGTTCTCCCACACAGTGGTCGTGCCTTTGAGCTCGAACCGATTGTTCTCCGCGACGTTGCTATTGGCGATGCCAGTCTGCGGGAACGGCGCCGGCGTGTTCGTCTTCTGGCGACGTCCGGCGTGGAAGAACCACACCCTGTCGACGAGAATCGGGCCGCCGACCGTCCACTCATAAACATTCTGTAGCTCGCCGGTGCGCGGCAGATTCCGAGACTCTTCGAACGGCGTCTGGGTGGTCCACGACGGCTTGTACAGGTTGTCGCGGAAGCTCCCCGAGAACGAGTTGCCGCCGCTCTTCGTTACGGCGTTGACGACACCGCCGCCGAACCGGCCGAACTCGGCCGAGATGCCAGACGTCAGGACCTGAATTTCCTCGATCGCGTCCTCGATGAACAGATTGTTGGGACTGCCGAACAGGTTGTCGGCCACGTCGACGCCGTCGACGAGAAACTGGTTGTCGTACGCAAACCCGCCGGAGATGGTGACCTGTCCGAGGTTTGGCGTGTTGTCGGTCAGACCGGGCGCAAGCTCCGCCACGCCCTGCATCGAGCGCGGGGAGGCAAGCTTGTCAATCTCCTCGGCACGATAGTTCGCACCGCCCGTCGTACTCGTGATCAGCGACGGCAGTTCCGCGGTGACGGTGATCGCCTCGGTCACGGTCGCGAGCTGCATTTTGGCGTCAACACGGGCGGTCAGGCCCAAATCCACACGCTGGTTGGCCTGGACCGACTTCATGCCGGACAAGTCAAAAACCAGCGCATATTGCCCCGGAGGCAGTCCGCGCACCGAGTAGACGCCGTTGGCGTCGGTGACCGTCGAGCGCGCACCTTGTAGCGCCGGCGAGGTCACCGTGACCGTCACGCCCGGCAACACCAATCCATCCGAATCGACAACGGTGCCCGTCAGCACCCCCGTCTGTACGCCTTGCCCGTACGTCGCCGTACTGGCCAGCACCAACGCGAGTACCGCGACGCCGCGGCTCAACATCCTCACCATAGAAACCTCTCCTCTCGGAGCCCGCCGAGGGGCGGGTCCATCCTTCAACGACAAGGGAGCTCAACCGTCACTAAGGACGCGTCGGTCATCCCGAGCGGTGCGCGCTCCATCACATCCAACCAAAACGGATACCAGCGCTGATCTTGAGACCATGCCGCTCCGTGGCCGATTTCAGCCCAGAAACACGACCGAGCGCCGTTCGGGCCGCATGACACCCTCAAGAAGATCCAATGGGACGAATATACCCTCGGCTTTGATGAATTGTCCGTGTAGAAATTCCAACCCACGGTGGAGAGGGATCGCGCCGATGAGCTTGCGCCCGGTTGTGATAGAAGCAGGCCATGGCCATCATCGAATGCATCCCGAACATCAGCGAAGGACGCCGCGCGGAGATCATCGCGGATGTCGCCGATGCCGTCCGGGCGGTGACCGGCGTTCGGCTCCTCGACCTCCAATCCGACCCGTCGCACAACCGATCAGTGCTCACATTCGCCGGCGAAGCGGGACCTCTCCGTCAGGCGGTGCTCGAGCTGTTCGACCACGCGTTGCCGTCGATCGACCTCCGGTCCCACAAGGGTGAGCATCCCCGGCTCGGCGCCATCGACGTGGTCCCCTTCGTGCCCATCGAAGGGGTGACGATGGCCGAATGTGTGGCGCTCGCGAAGGAGGTCGCCGCGGCAGTCGCGGAGCGATTCGAAGTGCCGGTGTTCTTGTACGAGGAGGCGTCGAGCCATCCGTCGCGCAGGAATCTCGAGGATATCCGGCGTGGCGAGTTCGAGGGCCTGCCCGCGAAGCTGGCGGACCCGGCGTGGCGTCCCGACTACGGCCCGGCGCGTCCGCATCCCACGGCAGGCGCCACGGTGATCGGGGCGCGCATGCCGCTCATCGCCTACAACATCAATCTCGCCACCAACCGCGTCGACGTCGCGAAGAAGATCGCCGCGGGTATTCGCATGAGCAGCGGCGGCTTCCGCTTCGTCAAGGCCATGGGGCTCACGCTCGACGAGCGGGACATCGTGCAGGTCTCGATGAACCTGACGAACTACGAGAAGACGCCGATCTTCCGCGTGTTCGAGACCGTGAAGCGCGAAGCCGCGCGCTACGGTGTGCAAGTGCTGGAGAGCGAGATTGTCGGGCTCATTCCGGCCAATGCCCTGCTCGAGGCGGCGGCGTACTATCTGCAACTGGAGGGATTCAGCGGCGAGCAGGTGTTGGAAAACAAACTGAGAGCGCTGTAAAGGCGGATCTCGGCAGGCGGCAGGCGAAAACGCCTCACCAAGATCGCGAATTACCCCAACCGGGTTGCTTTCACG
>JAIVJN010000269.1 GCA_020200025.1 Acidobacteriota bacterium
GTGTTGGAGATGACGGATCATCATCTTCTCGTCGGCACCGGCGCGCAGGAGTTCGCCCGGAACATGGGCTTCAAGGTCGAAGAGGATCTCAATACCGAGACCTCACGCCGGCTGTGGCTCGAATGGAAGCGGCGCATCGATCCCGAGCATTATCTCGATCCCAAGAAGCGCGGCGACGCGATGATGATGGCCGGCCTGAGCATGGTGCGTGACGGTCTCATCGACCCGGATCACTACTACGGCACGATCAACTGCGACGGCGTCAACAGCAAAGGCGAGGTGTGCGGCGTCACGACGACGAGTGGCCTGGCGTGGAAGATCCCGGGACGGGTCGGCGACTCGCCGATCCTCGGCGCCGGTCTCTATGTGGATGGTGACATCGGTGCGGCTGGTTCGACAGGTCGCGGCGAAGCCAACCTCTATAACCTCTGTTCGTATCTCATCGTCGAGCAGATGCGCATGGGCCAGTCGCCGAAAGACGCCGGTATGGAAGCGCTGAAGCGCATCCAGAAGAACACAGTGGAGAAGCGCTTGCTCAATGCCCGCGGGTTGCCGAACTTCGGTATCAATTTCTACATTCTCAATAAGAAGGGTGAGTACGCCGGCGTGTCGATGTATCCGGCGAAGTACGCGGTGTGCACGGAGAACGGTGCGCAAACGGCCGACTGCACGCCGTTGCTCGAAGGCCGCGCCACCGACTGAACCACGGTCGCCGGCCGAAAGGGGCGAGCACCGCAACGCGTCCGCAGGGGCCCGCCTTCGGGGCGGGCTTCATTTCGATCTTCCACGCCCGCACATCCACGCGCGTTTTGGCAGACGTGATCCGTGAAGCAGTGTGCAAATCATCCCTTGAAATCACGTTAGCCTTATCACGTTTTGTTCAAGGGGTGGCCAGACCTTGTTCGTCGAATCCTCGAGATTCCGCGAGCCCGCGCCGGGAGCCGAGGTTGGTCGCTTCCCGCCGTCTTTCTTGGGAGATCTGCGGAGCTCGCTCGACTGGCGTTCGGGCATGCAACCTGCTCTTTGCAGTCCCCGGTGAGCAGCTCCGCTCTGTTCTCGACGCGTGCCACTTTCGTGCTGCTCTGCGCACTGGTGGCCGCGCCGGTCTCCGCCGGCCAAGGCCCTCATGGGTCGTCGCCCATCCTCGTGGGCGACATGGTGCTCGACCAACACAACTTTCGTCGCTCAGACGCGACGGTTCCCGCGTCGCCGTCGGGGCTCATCGGAATCGACGATGTCGAGGCGATGCCGTGGCCGGGAGGGCGGCTGCCTATCTCGTTCGACACGGCCATTACCTCTAGTCAGCAGGCGTTCTTCTTCGCGGTGTGCGGGCGCTGGTCGAAGGTGGCGAACGTGGAGTGCACGCCGGCGGTTGACGGCGAGAGCGCGCTGACCGTGACGTCGAGCGGACCGTTCTCCGGCTGCAACTCCGTCGTCGGCTATTCACCGACATACCGCATGATGAATCTGGAGTCGGCATGCTGGTTCGATAGCGTCATCCTGCACGAGATCGGCCACGCGCTCGGACTCTTGCACGAGCATCAGCGCGCCGACCGCGACGCGTTCGTCTCGGTCGATTACGCCAACGTTCATTCACGCTACGCGTTTGCGTTCAACTACGGGCTGGGCGTCGTGCGCGGGCCCTACGATCTGCGTTCGGTGATGCACTACCAGTGGCACGCCTTCGCGATCGACGCGAGGAGGCCCGCCCTCCGGCCGCACGGCGAGCAGTCGTCATTGCTGTATCAAATGGGCGCGGGCAAGGTGGCCGCCTCGCAGACGTTTCCGAGCGACGGCGACGCGGCATCGATGCGATCCCTCTACGGCGCGAACGACTCCCTGCCGGGCGCGCCCGAGCACCTGCGCCTCACCCACGTCATGGGCACTCGCGTCAGCCTCGCCTGGGATCCGTCGTCGAGCGGACCCTCCGTTCAGGGCTATCGCATCGAGATCGGCGCCGATGCCGCGTTCACGCGCCTGGTGGCGACCCAGGCGGTTGGCGCCAATGTGACATCTGGAACAGGCGTCTTGCCCGCGGGTGCGATGCATGTGCGCGTCATCCCCCTGGCGCAGGATGGCGAGGGCGTGCCCACCGAGACCGTGAGCTTCCACCTTCCGAGTGGTGCGCTCATCCTTCCACCGCAACCGCCGGTGCTGGACGTGCGCGCCGCCGGCAACCCGGTGACGCTCGCCTGGCAGCCGACCGGCGGCAGCGCCGCGACCTACACCGTCGTCGCGGGCCGAACGCCCGGCGTCTCCGACCTCGGCGTCTTCCAGATGGGCAGCACGTTGTCGCTCAGCGGTCACGTGCCGACCGACGTGCCAATCCACGTGCGCATCATCGCCTCCAACAGCGCCGGATCGGCCGTCTCGAATCCGGTGACCATCAATGTGCCATCGGCCGCCCGGCCGTCGGCGCCCACCCTGTTGTCGCCGTCGATCGCCGGCCGGACGGTGTGGTTTGCCTGGAGCGCGTCGAGCGCCGGCGCGCTGCCTGTGTCGTACGTTCTTCAGGCGCGTCGTGTCGAGGGCGGGCCTATCATCGGGTCGTGGGTCGTGTCGGGCACGTCGCTTCAGGTCCGCAACGTACCGCCGGGCAGATATCAAGTCTCCGTCATTCCCGTTACTGGCGCAGTCGAAGGCGAGGAATCGAATCGCTTGTGGGTGAGCATCCCTTGAGCGCTTATCCAGCAGGTTGCTGAAAAGCTCAGCAACCTGAAGGTGGACGTCAAGAGGCAGAAGTCAGAAAGCAAGATTCTCGAGGAAGTTCCCTTCCGACTTCTGACTTCTGACTTCTGGCTCGAGGCTTTGCATTAGCCTGCCAGGAGGCGACTGAAGCAACATTCGAAGGCAGCGGCAGGAACGCGCGGTTGATCACCGTCTCACCCGATCCGTCCTCACCAGCGTCCCCTCCATGAACCGCTCTCGATCCGACACGCGCCACGCGCGCGTGCGCATCTCTCGACCGGCATCGAGGGCGGGTGGCCAATCGAGCGATCCGGCCGGCACATCGCCGTGACGCTGCCGGAACGGCTCGTCCTCCCAGGCGTCGAGCGCGATCCACGGTTCGTGACCGGCGCGCACGAGCGTGTCGAGCACAGCCTGCAGTTGGCCCGACAGGATCAGATCCCAGCGCACGATCGAACGGCCGGTGTAGTAGCGGATGGATCCGCTCTGCTCGCCAGCCACGATAACCGCGCGAGCAGGGAGAACCGTGTCGAGATAGTGCCCGGCCAGAATCGCACGGGCATGGACGTCGGCGAAGCTGAAGACTCCCAAGCGACGAGCGTTTACGACCCCATGTACGGTGACGGCGAGGATCAGCAAGGCCAATGCCGGACCCCGCGACCAACTCGGAAGCCGATCTGCCGCTGACGTCACCACGGCACTCGCGGCGGCCACGCCGATGGCGATGGCCGGCAGCAGGAAGCGGAGATAGGTCCATTGCTCGACGACCAGGTAAAGGCAGTAGCCGAACGCCGTGACCAGCGCGAACGCGAGGCACCAGCGCCATAGGCTGCCCCTGGGTCGCCACGCCGCGAGGGGAGCCGCGAGCAGGAGTGGCGACTCGATCGCGAGGAGCCATCCTGCATAGCGAGTGACATTCGCCTTGACGTGCGCCGTCGCATACAACTCCCCCGCGCCCCCATACCCCGACATGAGCGGCGATCCATACCAGCGCCAGTGAAGCCCGGCCACCACCAAACCGGCGACCGCGACTGGGATCGAGAAGGCGAGGATGCGGTTCACACGGACGCTCGAGGATGGTGCCGGCAGAACGAGCAAGTACGCAGCGGGGAGCGACGCGAGCGGCGCAAGGTTGGGGCGAATCATGACGGCGAGGGCGGCCAGCATCCCGGCGAAGAGGAGCAACGCACGTGCATCAGGCACACTTGCTGCGCGCGTGCCCCGCGCGAGAAGCAGCCAGCACGCTGTCCATGCGGCGGTCGCTGGGACATCGCTCATCGGCTGAAACGACTGCACGAGATATGTCGGGCTGGTCGCGAGGCATGCCGCGGCGAGCACACCGGCCGCGCGCGACGTGTTCATCGCCAGCCGCGCGCACGTCCAGACGCCGAGGCCTGCCGCGATGGCCGAGACGAGACAAGCGCCGAGCGTTCCAGCGATGCCGTAGGGAATCGCCATCAGCAGAGGCAGTCCCGGCGCATAGCTCGGCACCTGTGTACCAGCCGTCAGACCGCTGCGCCATCCGGACGGTACGAGCGTGCTCGCGCCGTCGGCCCAATCGACAAACGCGTGCAGCGGCTCCGCGTAGGACAGACTGCGCGACCAGAGCAAGGCCGCTTCGCTCAAATAGCCTGACGCGTCGGACCCGGTGGCCGAGAACGTTCCGAAGCGTACAGCGAGCGCCGCCGAGGTGGCGGCGATCGCTGCGACAAGGGCAGGAGCGCGGCGTTCGACGACCGTCCACGTCCAATCGAGGTCGGCAATCACTGCTCGGCCGCGGCGTGCGGCGACCAGCCACGATGCGGCGGCAAGGACTGCGGCGGCGGCGGCCGGCGCGGGGCTGCGTGCCGATACACGCCGGTCCAAGACGGAGGTGACGAACCCGCCGGAGATGACGATGACGAGCGCGGTGACGAGAAATAGGAAGGCGAGGGAGAGAAGAGCGCGGCGAGTCACAGAGGGAGCCGAGTGCACTCAACGAGAGCCGCAAGTCGAACGACGACCGCTCCTCGCGGCTCGCGCTCGACTCACGGCACTCGATTCGCCCGGATGCCGGCGCCTGCGCTATTGCTTCGGAATCGTCCAGAAGTAGACCTTGCGGCCGTTGACGTCCATCTCCTTCTCGGGCTTCCAATCGCCCATGTCGAAGGCGTGGGAGACGACCCGAGTCCCTGGCTTCAGCTCTTTCATGAGCTTGGGCATCAGCTTGACGTTCAACGATGGCAGCAAGTAGAGCGTGACCACGGTGGCCTCGCTGAGATTCTGCTCGAAGAGATCGCCCTGTATGATCTTGACACGATCGCCGACGTTGTTCTTCGCGACGTTCTCGTTGGCTTCCTTGATGCGCTGGGGATCGATGTCGATGCCGATGCCGCGCGCGCCGTACTTCTTCGCCGCGGTCACCGGAATGCGACCGTCACCGCATCCGAGGTCGTAAACGATATCGTTCTTCGTGACGTTGGCCACCTGAAGCATCGCCTCGACCACTTCTTCTGGCGTCGGCACGTAGATGACGTCCGGGCGGCGGGCGGGCGCCTCCTGAGCCGCCTGGGCCCAGGCGACAGGGGCATTCGCCACCAGCATGGTCATGAGCACAGCGAAAATACGGAGCGTCATGCGAAAGGTCCTCCTCGGCGTTCGTGAGCGATGAGTATAAACCGAGCCGACATATCAGCCGGCGCAACCCCGACGTCCAATCGACGACGCTTCTGGCTCTGGATGACTGCCGCGGCTGGGCTGGTCATCGCCGGCGGGCTGGCGTTTCCCGCCCTCGAGCACGTGCGCGAGGCGCCGCCACCGCCTCGGCCGCCGTTCCGACTCTCGCTGCCGCTTCCTACCGGACTCGACCTCGACGTGGCGCAGGACTACCCCTTTGGACTCGCGTTCGCCGCCGATGGTCGCCGGGCGGTCTACCCCGCGAGTCGCAACGGCGAAGCGGCGCTGTGGCTACACGACCTTACGACGGGGAGCGCGAAGGCGTTACCCGGAACCGACGCCGGCCTTCTACCTTTCTGGTCGGCCGACAGCACTCGCGTCGCATTCTTCAGTCGGCAGCGCCTCCGCATCCTCGACCTCTCATCGGGCCGCGTCGACGATCTGGCCGAGGCGCCCTCGCCCGGTGGGGGCGCCTGGCTCCCCTCCGGCGATCTCATTGTCGCGCCCCGCCTGGATCAGGGTCTGGCTCGCTACCGTGCGGTGGACGGCACGCTCAACACATTGACCGAGCTCGATGGCGCGGCCGGCGAGCGCTCGCACCGGCTGCCCGTCGTGACGGGGAACGGCGCGTACGTCGTTTTCTATGTTGTCGCCGATCGCGCAACAAGAGCCGGTATCTGGTTGGCACCGGTCGACCGACCCACAGAGCGAGTCCGTCTTACCGGATCAGACGGCCACGGCGTTGTCGCTGGCGACACACTGCTCTATCCGGTAGACGGAAGCCTTGTCGGCCAGCCGCTCGACCTCGCGACGCGAGCGCTGTCGGGCCGGCCGACGCTCGTCGCGACCACGGTGGGCGTCAGTGCACATCATCAGCTCTTCGCGTCGGCAGGTGCCGAGGCGCTGGCGTATGCTGAAGCGGCGCCCGGCGCGCGGGCGCTGACGTGGACCGATCGCACGGGCCGCGCGATCGGCGAGCTCGCGGGCCCCGTCCACGCCTGGGATGTCCGCATCTCGCCCGACGCCCGCGCCGTGGCCGTCACGGCGACCGATCCGCAACTGGGCACGCTGGACATCTGGCTCTACGACGATGGGCGATTGCTTCCGCGCCGCGCCTCGCCGGCGCTCGATGTCGACGACCATCCGGTCTGGGCGCCAGACGCCACGCGGCTCGCATGGGTGTCGGGCCGAAGCACGGTGATCGTGCGAGGACGCCAGGCGATGCTGCCCGAGGATCGCGTGTGGCGCAGCGACAGTCGCATCCGCCTCTGGGACTGGTCGGGTCCTCGTGCGCTCATCATGGGCGTGGCGAGTGAGACAATGCGGGAGGACCTCTACCGGCTCGACACGGCGGGAGACACCGCACCGGTTCCCTATCTGCGGTCGCCCTTCAACGAGACATCGGCCGCCATCTCACCAGATGGGCGGTGGACGGCGTACGCCAGCGACGAGTCTGGCCGCTCGGAGATCTACGTCGACCGATTCCCCGAGCCGTCGTCGCGCGTCCGGCTGACGGCCGACGGCGGCGCCGACCCGCGCTGGCGTGGCGACGGGCGCGAGATCGTGTTCCGCCGCGCCGATGCGCTGTATGCCGTTCAGTTGAGTCCGCAGAACGATAGCCTCCAGGCCACGGGCACCTCTCGACTCTTCGATGCCGGCCCCGATCTCCGCGCCTACGATATGACGTGCGATGGCCGACGCTTCGTCCTGAATCGGCCGGTGAAGGGTCAACCGCCCATCATCCGCATCGTCGTGAACTGGAGGACGGCCGAAGGCAATCGCGATTGAGCGTCGGACGTTTTCACCTTATGAAGATTGCGACCTGGAACGTCAATGGCTTGCGCGCGCGGCAGGGACAACTGCTCGACTGGCTTGCCGCCGAGCAGCCCGACATCGTCTGCCTGCAGGAGATCAAAGCATCGCTCGATCAGTTGACGTTCGCGCTTCACGACATGGAGACGTTCTGGTGCTATTGGCACGGCGCCAAAGGCTACTCTGGTGTCGGGCTCCTCGTCTCGAAGCGTCTCGCCGCCGCGGCGCCGAGCTGCGCCCACCCCTCGTTCGACTTCGAGCAGCGCATGGCGACAACGACCGTCGAGACCCCCGTGGGCCAGGTGACGATCGCTTCCGCTTACGTGCCGAACGGCGGCAAAGACTATGTGGCGAAGCTCCGCTTCCTCGAGGCGCTCGATACGTGGACGGCCGAGGCGCAGCAGGCGGGGCGTCAGATCGTGCTGTGCGGCGACCTCAATGTGGCGCGCACCGACGCGGACATTCACCCGAGAGAGCGTAAGCCGAACCAGGTTGGGGCGCGGCCGGACGAGCGCGCCATCTTCGAGCACATGTTGTCGCGCGATCTGGTCGACGTCGGCCGCGCGCTCGATCCGAACAACGAGAATCTGTTCACGTGGTGGGCACCGTGGCGCAGCCTGCGGCAGAAGAACATCGGCTGGCGGATCGACTATGTCATTGCCTCGCGTCCGCTTGCGCGACGCGTCACGAGTTGCGTCGTGCAGCGTGAGGTCGGCACGAGCGATCACGGGCCGGTCGTGGCGACCTTCGAAATGTCGTTGGTCGACCCGCCAACATAGAGCTTCTTCCCTGCGTGGCCATTCGTGATGGCCTGCTGTGCGCAGAGTGCAAAAGTGCAAAGCGAAAACAGCCTGCGAAGTTATCGCCACGAAGGCACGATGACCACGAAGAGAGAGAGAGATGGCCTTCGTGTGCCTCGTGGCTTCTCTTCCGTCTGGCGCGCGCCTGCAAATTGCAGAGTACAGAGTTCAGAGTGAGTGTAGAGTGGACAGTGCAGAGTGCGGAGCCCGAGGGATAGCGGCGATTGCGGAAACTCTTGTATTCTCCTGCGCATGCACCGCGCTGGCCTCGCTCGTCGCTGGCTCGTTCTCGCCGTGCTCGTCGCGGGCGGTGTCACAGCGATTTGCGCCGCGGCGCCCCCACAGACCAGCTCCTCATCCGACCGCCCGCCGGGCAGCGTATACACGGGCCCGGCGTTCAGATTCAATAAAGTCGCGGAGGGCGTCTACCACGCCGTCGGCACCGGCGCGCTGGCCGTTTTCTGCAACGCCTCCATCATCGTCAACGAGAACGAAGCGATCGTCATCGATACGCATACGACGCCGGCGGGCGCGTGGGCGCTGCGTGAGGAGCTCAAGGCCATCACGCCCAAGCCCGTCCGTTATGTCATCAACACGCATTGGCATTTCGACCACTCGCACGGGAATCAGATTTACGGTCCCAACGTCGACATCATCGGCTCGGCCTTCACGCGGCAAATGATTGCCGGCGGCCACTCGATGAAGGGTCGAGGGATCGAGCGCTTCATCGGGAGCATCCCGAGCCAGATCGACCAGCTCGAGGCGCGTCTTGCCGCGAGCACCGATCCTGCCGAGCGAGCCAAGCTGCAGGCCGCGCTCGATGTGCAAAAGAACCACCTCGAAGCGACCAAGGCCGTGGTTCCCACTCCTCCCAACGTGACCCTGACCGACCAGCTCGTGTTGCACCGCGGTGCACGCGAGATCCGTTTGATGTTCCTCGGACGTGGTCACACGGGCGGGGATGTCGTGGTCTATTTGCCCGAAGAGCGACTGGTCATGACCGGCGATCTTCTCGTCGAGGGCACCTCGTACATGGGCGACGCGTACGCGGCCGATTGGATCGAGACGCTCGATCGGCTGAAAGCGCTCGAGTTCGACCGTGTGCTGCCCGGTCACGGGTCGGTGCTCGAAGGCAAGGCGCGCATCGACCACTGGCAGGCGTATTTGCGCGACTTCTGGACCGAGGTTCAGGCGCTGCACCGCGCGAAGGTTCCTGCCGACGAAGCAGCGAAGCGCATCGACATGCGTGCGCACGCCCACAACTATCCGGCCATTACCGCCCCGGGCGTGATTCCAGACAACGTGCATCGCGCCTACGAGCTCATGGACGGCAAGGCCCAGTAGGCCGTCGGCGTGAGAACGCCCGCGCGAGGCGATGCTAAGATGCGGCGCACGACCGCATGATCGTCAACTGCGTGGCCTACCAGCGAGGGCGCCGGCTAGCCGACCTTTCGATCGCCGAGATCCGGCAATACACCAACCAACCGGATTGCTTCGTCTGGGTGGCGCTGAAAGATCCGGAGCCGGCCGAGCTCGAAGCGCTGCAGTCGGAGTTCGATCTTCACGAGCTTGCCGTCGAAGACGCCAGTCATGGCCACCAGCGCCCCAAGATCGAAGAGTACGGGCACTCGATCTTTGTCGTGCTCCATCCCGTCGAAACCGTCGAACTGGAGCTGCACATCGGCGAGGTCGCAGTCTTCGTGGGATCCAACTACATCGTGTCGGTGCGGCGGAACGTGCGGCAGGGATTCGCCGACGTGCGGGCACGCAGCGAGAGCGAGCCCGAGCTGCTGCGACACGGCCCAGCCTTCGTCCTCTATGCACTGATGGACGCCGTGGTCGATCGCTATCTCCCGGTGTTGGACAGCCTGTCCGAAGAAGTGGAAGAGATCGAAGATCGGATCTTCACGGGTCAGTCGACCAAGGACAACGTCGAGGCGTTATATGGCTTGAAACGCAAGCTGATGATCCTGCGACACGCCGCTGGACCTCTTCTCGAAGCCACCGGCAAGCTGCACGGTGGACGGGTGCCCGCCGTATGCAGCGGACTGCAGGAATACTTCAGAGACGTATCCGATCATCTCGTCAGGGTCACGCAGGGGATCGACAACTTGCGCGACATGGTCAGCACGGCCATGTCGGTCAATCTCTCGCTCATCACCATTCAGGAGACGGAAGTCACCAAACGCCTGGCCGCTTACGCGGCGCTCGTCGCGGTCCCGACGCTGATCGCGGGCGTTTACGGCATGAACTTCGACTACATGCCCGAGCTGCGCTGGCGCTTTGGCTATCTCGTCGCGCTCGGCACGATGGCCGGCATCGACACCTACCTCGCCTATCGTTTTCGGCAAGCGGGCTGGTTGTAGGGGCGGCCAAACCAAACCGGGCTGTGTCTAACCGGCCAGGTTGCTCTCGTGACTCGTGAGAGCAACCTGGTTGGTTACTCCCCCGGTTTCGTTTTGCCCCATGCTACGATTCGCGCATGCGCGCTCTCCCATTGTTGCTCGTCGCTGCCATCGTCACGCCGCTCATCGGCCAGACGCCGTCGCCGCCCGACTGGACGGCGGCTCAGGACGAAACGATGCGGCACTTTCAGGCGCTCATCAAGTTCGACACGACCGACCCACCGGGCGGCGAGAAGCCGGCTGCGGATTATTTGAAAAGCGTGCTCGACAAAGAGGGCATCCCCACGGAGGTCTTCGCGCTCGAACCTCACCGGCCCAACATCGTCGCTCGCTTGAAAGGCAGCGGCCAAAAGCGCCCGCTGCTCATCATGGCGCACACCGACACGGTGAACGTCGATCCGAAGAAGTGGACCTTTCCGCCGTTCAGCGCGACGCGGGACGGTGGCTTCGTGTACGGGCGCGGCACGGTCGACGACAAGGACAACGTGGTGGCGGCGCTCATGACCATGGTAATGCTCAAGCGGCAGAACGTGCCGCTCGAGCGCGACGTCATCTTCCTGGCCGAAGCCGGTGAGGAAGGGGCGACCCGGATTGGCATTCAGTTCATGGCCGAGAAGCACTTCAACGCCATCGACGCCGAGTACTGCTTCGCCGAAGGCGGCAGCGTCACCCGCATCGGCGGCGAGACCAAATATGCCTCGGTGCAGACGCTCGAGAAGATCCCGCGTGCGATCCGCCTGACGGCGCGCGGGCCGGCCGGCCATGGATCGGTGCCGCTCGAGAGCAACGCGGTCACGCACCTGTCGGGCGCGGTGTCGAAGGTCGCGGCCTGGGTGCCGCCCATCCGGTTGAACGAGACAACCGGGTCGTATTTCAAGCGGCTCGCCACGATCTCCTCACCCGAGGAAGCGGAGCGCTATCGCGCTGCGCTCAGCCCCGACACCAGCGTCTCGGGTGTCAAGCAGGTGATCAACGATCCGTCGGTCGAGGTCGCATGGGCTTCGAACAACGTGCGCCCCCACGGCACGTCACGCCTCGGCACCGACGCCTTCAAGGTCCTCGAAGAGAATGTGACCGAGCACTACAAGGTCGTCACGCTCCCGACCATGAGCACCGGCGCGACGGACATGGCGTATTTGAGGGCGAAGGGCATCCAGTGTTACGGCGTCGGACCGGCCACCGACATCGAGGACGGGCCGAAAGGGTTCGGCGCGCACAGCGATCAGGAACGCATCCTCGAAAGCGAGCTCCACCGTTTCGTGCGCTTCCACTACGACCTCGCGGCAGACTTGGCGCGCAAGCCGTAGGCATACCCAACCCGGTTGCTCTCATGTGACTCCGAGAGCAACCAGGTTGGTTCTTCCCCTCGCACCCGAGAACAACCAGGTTGGTTGTTCCCTTATTCTTCTCGCAACACGACGATCGGATCCACGCGCGCGGCGCGGTGGGCGGGAACGTAGCACGCGAGGATCGCCACCGCGGTGATGCTCACGGCCACGCCCACCAGCGTGACGGGGTCTGACGGCGCGACACCGAAGAGCAACGACGCCATCAGCTGGGTCAGCGCGAAGGCGCCCGCGATGCCCACCGCGAGCCCGATGCCCGTGAGCATGAGGCCCTGCCGCATCACGATGGCGAGCACACTGCTCTGCTGCGCGCCAAGCGCCATGCGGATACCGATCTCGCGGCGACGCTCGGTGACCATGTAGGACAGCACGCCGTAGGTCCCGACCGCCGCCAAGAGCAACGCCGTTCCGGCGAACGCCGCGAGCAAATGGGCCAGCAGGCGAGGACGGCTCAGCGACCGCGCGAACACCTCGTCCATCGCCTGAAAACGGATGACGGGAAGCGACGCATCAGCCGCGCGAACGCGCGCTTCGATCGTCTGCTGCATCGATTCGACAGGCAGCGTCGTCCGCAAGACGATGTTCAGGCCGGCAGTGCCGCCTGCCGTGCCGGGCGTGTTGGGAAAGATGCGAGGAAGCTGGTCGATCAAGTAATAGAGCTCGGTGCCCGTCTTCTGATCGACGCCGCCTTGCTTGACATCCTTCGCCACCCCGACCACCGTCATCCACGGGATCTGATCGCCGCAGCACGGCCGCAAGCGCTGGCCGATGGGATTCTGTCCCTTCCAGAACGTGTCGACGAGCGTCTGGTTCACGACCGCGACGAGGCCGCCGTCGGCGTCGCCGGCCTGATACCCGCGCCCTTCCACCAACGGGATGCCCATCGTCTCGAAATAGTCGGCGGTGACGAAGTTCCAATAGTCGACGTTCTCGTACGGTCCTTCTTTGGGCGCTGTGTAGTTGTCGATGTCGGTGTCGTTGGCATCGACCCGGCGTTGCGGTGGCAGCCCCGACATGGCCGATGCCCGCTGGACGCCGGGAATCGACGAGAGCTCCGCGAGCAGCCGCCGATAGAACTGCGCCACATCGTCGAACTTCGGATAGTTGGCGGCCGGCAGGTCGAGCGCGAACGTGACGAGCTGCGACCGATTGAAGCCGGCATCGACGTTCGTCAGGTTGAGGACGGTGCGCAGCATCAGGCCCGCGCCGACGACGAGGATGACGGCCAGGGCCACTTCCGCCATGACGAGCGCGCGCCGCACGTGATGGCGTGCGCCGGTCGATCCGCGAGCACCACCTTCCTTCAACGCTTGCGTCAGCGCGCCGGTCCTGATGTGCATCAGCGGCGCGAGGCCAAAGACCAGCCCGGTGGCGAGCGAGACGACAAGGGTGAAAGCGAGGACGGCGGGATCCACCGCGACGTCCACCGATCGCGGCAAGCTGTCGGGATAGAGCCGCATCAACGCGCGAACGCCCAGCCAGGCAAGCGCCAGACCGGTCACGCCGCCGAGGAGGGCAAGCAGCGTCCCTTCGGTGAGGAATTGCCAGAGGAGACGCCGTCGGCCCGCGCCGAGCGCGGTGCGTACCGCGAACTCGCGATGCCGGGTCTCGGCTCGGGCCAGCAGAAGGTTGGCGAGGTTGGCACAGGCGATGAGAAGCACGAAACCGACGGCCGCTTGCAGCACCCAGATGGCGCGACGGGCCGAGCCGACGATTTCTTCTTGCACCGGCTCGATTTGCATGACGTGCTGCTGGTTGTCGACCAGGCTGTAGACGTGCTGTTT
>JAIVJN010000433.1 GCA_020200025.1 Acidobacteriota bacterium
GCGCCGCTGGTTGAACGGCGACAATGGCTCGACGCAATGCTGGAGCCCGCCGAGGGTGTGCTGCGGGTCTCTCCGCGCGTCGAGGGTGCGTCGTGGGCCGAGCTCGCGAAGGCACGGGCGGCGTCGCGGGAGCACGGCGTCGAAGGGTTGATGTTGAAGACGCTCGATTCCGTCTACGGCGTCGGCAGGAAGCGGGGCGACTGGTGGAAGTGGAAGATCGAGCCCTACACCGTCGACGCCGTCCTCATCTACGCGCAGCCGGGAAGCGGTAAGCGGGCCAGCCTGCTGACGGACTACACGTTCGGGGTGTGGGATCAGGGGGAGCTCGTTCCGATTGCCAAGGCCTACTCGGGGCTGACGAACGACGAGATCGCGGAGCTGGATCGGTGGATACGCCGCCACACCGTCCAGCGCTTTGGTCCGGTGCGTCACATCGACCCCGTGCACGTCTTCGAGCTCGGCTTCGAAGCGATCGCGCGATCGTCACGCCATCGCTCCGGTATCGCGGTGCGCTTTCCGCGAATGCTGCGCTGGCGCCGCGACAAGACCGCCGCCGAAGCCGACACCCTCGACCAGGTCCGCGCCCTCATCGGGGAGCCGGCCCTTCCCGACACCGCAACGCCGCAAACGCTGGACCTAAGCACGGAAAAACAACACGAAGGCCACGAAGATCAAGAACGGTAACCCAAGTCTTTTCCTTCGTGGCCTTCGTGGCCTTCGTGGCCTTCGTGGCCTTCGTGTTGTCTTGATTCTTCTCCGCGAATCGTCCGTAGCACGAGCTCGCCGAGATCCTCCGCCTTGCGTGCGCCGACGCCGTACACGTGCCGGAGGGCATCCGAGGTGGCCGGCTTGAGGCGCGCCAGCTCGCGGAGCGTCGTGTCGTGAAAGATCACGTACGGCGGTACGCCGCGGTCACGAGCGATCTGTAGGCGGAGGGCGCGCAACCTCTCGAAGATCGCACGGTCCACGCCTTCCCAGGATTCCGCTTCGATACGCGAGCGCCGAGGCAGCTTTCCTCTCTCGGGCTTCCGCTGCCGCGCCAACGACAGGCTCGGCATCGACGTCGGATCCTTCATGAGCGCCGCGCCCTCGGCCGTGAGTTGCAGGACGGGGTACTCATCGCCCATCTGTTGCAGGAGACCGTGGGCGATCAACTGATCCAAATAGCCGCGCACCTCTTCGACCGACGCGCCGCGCAGCAAGCCGAACACCGACAGCGCCGCGTGGCCGCGCGTACGCACCTGATCGCTCTCGTGCCCGCGAAGCACATTGGCGACGTGCCCGGCGCCGAAGCGCTGTCCGACCCGCGCGACCGTCGACAGGATCTTGCGCGCAACCGTCACCGCGTCGGCCACGCGTTCGAGCTCGCCCAAGCAGTAGTCGCAGGCGCCGCAGTCTTCCCGCTCGTAGGCCTCCCCGAAGTAGCCGACCAGGCGCTTGTGCCGGCAGCCGACGCTCGCGGCATAGCGCTCGATGTCTCGCAGCAGGGCCCGCCGCGCATCGGTGAGCTCTCCGTTCTTCGCGAGAATATCCCGCCACTTCATGAAGTCGGCCGCCGAGGCGATCAGCACGCACTCGGCCTCGAGACCATCGCGACCGGCCCGCCCCGCCTCCTGCTGATAGTGTTCGAGCGATTGCGGCGCGCCGGCATGGATGACGAAGCGCACGTCGGACCGATCGATGCCCATACCGAACGCGACCGTGGCGACGATGACGTCGATCTGCTCATCGAGGAAGGCGTCCTGATTTCGGTGCCGCTCCTCGTCGCTCAACCCGGCATGATAGGGCCGCGCGCGCACGCCTTGCTCGACCAACCATGCCGCGTGATCGTCGACCTCGCGACGTGTCGGGCAATAGATGATGCCGGCTTCGCCGGCATGTCGCTGCCGTATCTGCAAGATCTGGGCTTTGACGGCTGCCCGCGGCAGGACGCGGTAGAGCAGATTTGGCCGATCGAACGAGCCGACCAGCGTGACGGCGTTCGTCAAACCAAGCTGCTGGACGATGTCGTGGCGCACGCGGGCCGTGGCGGTGGCCGTGAAGGCGTGCAAGCTTACGCCGGGCAGTCGGCTCCGCAGCCCGCCAAGCTGCCGATATTCCGGCCGGAAGTCGTGGCCCCAATGGCTGATGCAGTGCGCTTCGTCAACGGCAACGAAACTGATCGGGCACGAGGCGGTCAGCGACGAAAACCAGGCGCCGTCTTCGCTGGCGAGACGCTCGGGCGCGACATACAAGAGCCGATAACGCCGCTCGCGCAAGCCCGCGGTGACGATGGCCTTCTGCTCCGACCCGAGCGCGCTGTGATAGCCGGCCGCCGCGATGCCGTTGGCGACGAGCGTGTCGACCTGATCCTTCATCAGCGCGATGAGCGGTGACACGACAATCGCGAGACCCTCGCGCACCAGTGCCGGGGCTTGGAAGCACAACGACTTGCCGCCGCCAGTGGGCAAGACGAGCAACGAATCGCGGCCGTCGACGACGGCATCCATCGCTTCGCGTTGGAGCGGGCGGAACGACGTATAGCCCCAATAGCGCGAGAGAATCTGTTCGAGCGGAGACGCCGGAGAAGAGCTCAGCGACACGTGAGACCCTTGGCATACAAGGACAACACGAAAATCACGAAGACCACGAGGTATTCGTGTTGAAGCAGGTTCCTTCGTGACCTTCGTGGTCTTCGTGTTGTTTGGAGAGCCGGGCGAAGCTACCCGCCCCTACACACCACCGCTCCCGCGCAACCGCTCGTCGCTCCGCCTTTGGCAGGCTCAGGGCTCGACGACCCTCATGCACACCCCGACCTCATGCACAGCCGGAGGTCGTTCCGCAGTTGCCGCACTTGTAGCAGGCGCCGCTCCTCACCATGATCGATCCGCACGTCGAGCACGGCGGCGCGTCTTCCTGGTTCTGAATCGCGGCGAAGCTCGACGTCGCCGGCTTCGGCGCCGGGTTTACGGGCGGCTGCACATCGGTTCGACCGTTCTCGCCGCTTCCGGCGACAGGAACTTGGACGCCATCCAGCGGAAGATGTAGTCGACGATGGATTTCGCGAAACGGACCTCGGCGTTCTTCGTCATGCCCGATGGCTCGAATCGCACATGGCTGAACTTGTCGACCAATACCTGGAGCGGGACGCCGTACTGCAAGGCGTAGCTGATGGCCTGCGCGAAGGCGTCGGCAAATCCGGAGATCGTCGAGCCCTCCTTGGCCATGACGAGGAAGATCTCGCCCGGCTGGCCGTCTTCGAACAAGCCGACGGTGATGTACCCCTCGTGTCCCGAGATGTCGAACTTATGAGTGATGGCCTGCCGCTCGTCCGGCAACTTTCGCCGCACGGGTGCACGTGATGCCAACGCGGCCGCAACGGCTGCGTCGACCGCCGCCTTCGAAGTGCCCGCCTCCGAGCCGGCCGCCAGCGCGCCGGTCGACGAGGACGCGCCTCGTGACGTGTTGAGTGGCTGTGTCCGCTTGCTGCCATCGCGATAAATCGAGATGGCCTTGGCACCCAGCCGCCAGCTTTCGATATAGGCCTGTTCGATCTCGTCGACCGTGGCGTCCTTCGGCACGTTGACGGTCTTGCTGATGGCGCCCGAGATGAACGGCTGGGTGGCGCCCATCATCTTGATGTGGCCGAGATAGTGAATCGATCGTTCGCCGTTGGTGGCCTTGAAGGCGCAGTCGAACACCGGCAAGTCGCGCTCGAGCAGGTGCGGCGCACCCTCGATGGTCTCGTGCTCGTCGATATACGCGATGATGTCGTCGACTTCACTGGCTCTGTAGCCGAGCCTCGCGAGCGCCATCGGCACGGTGTTGTTGACGATCTTCATCATCCCGCCGCCGACGAGCTTCTTGTACTTGACGAGCGCGATGTCCGGCTCGACTCCCGTCGTGTCGCAGTCCATCATGAAGCCGATGGTGCCCGTGGGCGCCAGCACCGTCGCCTGGGCATTGCGGTAGCCGAAATCCTCGCCGAGCTCGACCGCCTCGTCCCAGGCCTGCTTCGCGCCGTTGTAGAGATCGGCCGGCACGTGCTTGTGATTGACGCCGCGCATGGCGTCGCGATGCTTGCGCATGACACGCAGGAAAGGCTCGCGATTGATCTCGTAGCCGGCGAAGGGGCCGCCGTGGTCGCGCGCCACGCGCGCCGACTGAGCGTAAGCCTCTCCGGTCATGAGCGCGGTAATCGCCGCCGCATAATCGCGTCCGGCATCGCTGTCATAC
>JAIVJN010000208.1 GCA_020200025.1 Acidobacteriota bacterium
AGAGTGCAGAGTGCAGAGTTCAGAGTGAATGCAGAGTGCAAAGTGCAGGGGCCAGGTGCGACCGGTGCGTTAGGTGCGCCAGGTACTTGGGTGCGGGGTGCCCTCTGAAGCACGGTCAACGCACCCGTCGCACCTGCACCAAAGTACCCGTCGCACCCGGCCGAAACTTGTCGCACCTGCCGCAGCGAGCGAAGGCGAGCCGTATAATCACGAACGATGGGCGAGGTGTGGGCGGAGATCGTCATCATCATGCTGCTGCTCGTCGCCAACGGCATCTTTGCCATGTCCGAGATTGCGGTCGTGGCGGCGCGAAAGGTCCGGCTTCGGCAGCGAGCCGAAGAGGGCGATCACCGGGCCAAGGCCGCGCTCGAGCTCGCGCGTGAGCCCGGTCAGTTCCTGTCAACGGTGCAAATGGGCATTACGCTCGTCGGCGTGTTGGCGGGTGCCTACGGCGGCGTCACGATCGCCGAAACGCTGGCGCTGTCGCTTGCGACGGTTCCCAGATTGGCCCCCTACGCCGAAGGCGTCGCCCTTGCCCTCGTCGTCGCCATCATCACGTTCTTTTCGCTGATAATCGGCGAGCTGGTCCCCAAGAGCATCGCGCTCAAGAACCCCGAGAAGATCGCGGCGTTGGTGGCCAGGCCGATGATGTGGCTGTCGCGAATCGGCGGGCCGATCGTCCGGCTGCTGACCGGCGTCACGAACCTCGTGATGCGCCTGTTTGGGCTGACGGGTTCGACGCCACCGGGCCTCAGCGAAGACGAAATCCGCGCCGTGATCATCGAGGGTGCGCAGAGTGGCGCGATCGAAGAAGCCGAAAGCGACGTCGTCCACCGTGTCTTTCAGCTCGGCGACCAGCGGGTGTCGGCGCTGATGACGCCGCGCGTCGACATCGAGTGGGTCAACGTCGACGCCACCACCCATGAGCTGCGCGAGTTTCTCGCCTCGCACAGCCATCAGCAGTTCGTCGTCTGTCAGGGTCAGCTCGACAACGTCGTCGGCACGGTCCGCGCCGCAGACCTTCTGCCGATTGTGCTCCGCGGCGACGAGATCACGCTGCGCGCGCTCGTGCAGGAGTCGCTCTTCGTTCCCGACTCGATGAAGGGCTTTCAACTGCTCAACGCGTTTCGCGCCTCCCACAAGCACGTGGCGCTCGTGATGGACGAATTCGGCGCGGTCGAAGGGCTGGTGACGGCGACCGACCTGCTGGAGGCGCTCGTCGGCGAGCTACCCGGCAATGCTCACGAGGCGGCCGGGCCGTTCGCGCAGCGCGCCGACCAAAGCTGGCTCGTTGACGGCTCGGCGTCGATGGAGGCCGTGGCGGCGAAGTTCACGCTGCCACCGTTGCCAGACGATGAAGCGAGCGCGTATCACACCATCGGCGGTTTCGTGATGACGCGTCTCGGCCGCGTGCCCGCATGCGCCGACAGCTTCGAATGGGGAGGCTACCGCTTCGAGGTCGTCGATATGGATGGCCGGCGCGTCGATAAGGTCCTCGTCACGTTCCTGGCCGGCGCTGCGAGCACGGAAGACCTCTCGCGAGCCGTCCGCACCTGACCTGCACGGCCCCGGTCAGCGCGCCATCCGCTCGATGGCCTCCCACTGCTCTTCGGTCACCGGCATGACCGACAGGCGCGACATCCGAACGAGCAGAAAGTCAGCGAAGCGTTTGTCGGCTTTGATGGCGGCAAGGGTGACGGGTGAGGCAAGAGGCTTATCGGCCGTGAGCTCCACGACGTACAATTTGCCGTTCGGGTCGGCGGGGTCGGGCTCGGGGGCACTGGCGACGCGCGCGGTGCCGACGATCGCCTTCGCGTTGCCGGTGTGATAGTAAAAGACGCGGTCCCCCTTCTTCATGGCGCGCAGGTGTTTCTGCGCGAGCGGGTTCCTCACGCCCGACCAGGTCGTCTTCCCGTCGGCGGCAAACTGGTCGAAGTTGTAATGTGTGGGCTCTTCCTTCACCAACCATCGCATGCGACGAGCATTGCACAGATCGTCCGCAGGTCGACAGCAAGACCTCCGCGACCGTATCGAGCCCGGCGTGCGGGTCCTGTTCGTCGGGATCAACCCTGGACTGCGCTCGGCAGCCACGGGCCATCATTTCGCCGGCTATTCGAATCGTTTTTGGAAGCTTCTGTACGAATCCGGGCTCGTGCCCGAACCGATTACCTACGAAGATGATGATCGGCTGCCGGAGTGGGGCTACGGCATCACGAACATCGTTCCGCGGGCGACGGCCGGCATCGACGAGTTGACGCGCGAGGACTATCGTGCGGGCGCACGCGCGCTGCTGCGAAAGATCGCTCGGCACCGACCCGAACGCGTGGCCGCCGTCGGGGTGACGGTGTGGCGAGCGCTGATGGTCGCGCTCGACGACCCTGACAGAAACGCACCGGTCAGGCTCGGATGGCAGAAGCGACTGCTGCGCGGTGCGCGCGTGTGTGTCCTCCCCAACCCGAGCGGCCGCAACGCGACGCTCAGCTACGCTGAGATGTTGCGCGCGTTTCGTCAGTTGCGCGACGAGCGCAGCTAGCTGCGCGCTTGGCGCAGCACGAAGGGCCGCTGCGACTCGCGGCCTTGTCGTGCTGGCGCAGCCGGCCTGACCGTCGCACCGCCGTTCTCAGATTTGATCGTTGTCGTCGAGCACGAACGACACCATCATGTTGACCTTGTAGTCTGCAATGCGATTTCCCTCGATTCGGACTTCCTGTTCCTTGATCCAGGCGGCCTTGACGTTTCGCAGCGTCTTGGTTGCCCGTGCGATGCCCTGCTGCATCGCGTCTTCGAAGCTCTTCGTCGAAGTGGCCGTAATTTCAACAACGCGCGCAATCGACATGATCTGTTCTCCTCGGGGCGTCTATTCAGACTGCTCCTGAAAAGCCGAAATGTAGCACACGAGACCGCCGTGCGCCGACCGTCGACACACGGGAGCACTCCCCAAACCTATCGACCGCATGCGGAGGGCGCTGGCCGC
>JAIVJN010000025.1 GCA_020200025.1 Acidobacteriota bacterium
CTTCGATTCGCCACGTCGACGCGCCGAGCAGGAACGTCTCTCCGCGCCGCGCCTCGAACACCATCTCCTCGTCGAGCTCGCCGACGCGGGCTCGTTCGCGATCGCCGCCCGCCAGGAAGACGCCGAAGAGCCCGCGGTCGGGGATGGTGCCCGCGTTGGCGATCGCCACGCGCCGTGCCCCTTGGCGCGCGTCCAGCTTGCCGTTCACACGGTCCCAGGTGACGCGTGGACGAAGCTCGGCAAAGTCGTCGGACGGGTAGCGTCCGGAGAGCATGTCGAGCACGCCCTCGAAGATCCGGCGGCTCAGATCCGCATACGGCGCCGCTTGTCGCACCGTCGAGAACAGATCGTCCACCGACCAGCGCTCCATCGATGCCATGGCGACGATCTGCTGGGCCAGCACGTCGAGCGGATTCCGTGGATAGCGCGATGGCTCGACATCGCGCGCGAGCATCGCGCGAGTCACCGCCGCGCACGCCACCAGATCGCCGCGGAACTTGGGAAAGACGATGCCTGTACTGACTTCGTCGATGCGATGGCCGGCTCGGCCGACGCGCTGCAGCCCGCTCGTCACCGACGGGGGCGCCTCGATCTGGACGACGAGATCGATGGCACCCATGTCGATGCCGAGCTCGAGCGACGAGGTCGCGACGAGGGCCTTCAACTGGCCGGTCTTGAGCAGGTCCTCGATCTCGGCGCGCTGGGCGCGCGCGAGCGATCCATGATGGGCGCGGACCAGGGGCTCGCCCGCCAGTTCGTTGAGCGCAGCGGCCAGGCGCTCGGCCAATCGGCGGCTGTTGACAAAGAGCAGCGTCGAGCGGTGGCCGCGGATCAGCTCGAGCAGCCGCGGGTGGATGGCGGTCCAGATGGTTTGCGCGACGGGCCCTTGCGCCGCCGGTCCGCTGGGAATCTCAATCGGTTGCCCGATGCGGCTCATATCCTCGACCGGTACCTGGACGCTGATGCTGAGCGGCTTCGGCTGACTGGCGTCGACGATGGTGACGGGGCGAAAAACGACGCCGCGCTGAGCCTCGGAGAACTCGTCGGAGAGAGCGGCGGCGCCAGAGATGTCGGCGGTCGCTACGCCTGTGGGCACGGTCGTGTGTCGTGTGCCGTTCCTGATGATGGTTCGCGCTCTGCGCACCGCCGAGAAATCGTGCAACCTCGGCGAGCGGCCGCTGCGTCGCCGAGAGGCCGACCCGTTGCAAGGGCTCATCGACCAGCCGTTCGAGCCGCTCGAGCGACAGCGCCAAGTGGGCACCGCGCTTGGTCGACACGAGCGCGTGAATCTCGTCGACGATGACGGTCTCGACCGAGCGGAGGCGCGCGTAGGCGTTCGAGGTGAGGAGGAGATAGAGCGACTCAGGGGTCGTGATGAGAATGTCGCCCGGATGCTTCTGGAATCGCGCGCGCTCAGCGGCGGGGGTGTCGCCCGTGCGCACGCTGATGGCGGGCACATGGAACGAGAGGCCTTCGGCCGCCGCCACATTGGCAATGCCTGCCAAAGGCGCGCGTAGATTGCGTTCGACATCGACGGCCAAGGCCTTGAGCGGCGAGACGTAGATGACACGGCAGCGCGAGGCCGCGTCGGCGGCTTCGCCGAACATCAACCGATCGAGGCACCAGAGGAAGGCCGCCAGCGTCTTGCCCGTGCCCGTCGGTGCGAGCACGAGCGCGGAGTCGCCGCGCGCAATCGCTGGCCACCCGAGCCGCTGAGGGCGCGTGGGAGCCTCGAAGGCTCGTCTGAACCACGTGGCGACTGCCGGATGAAAGAGGTGCAGACCGTCGGCAGGCATGCACGACGATCATAGCTGGGACACAGATCTGCACGACGAAAACGTCTCGGTGACGAGCACGTGCGGGGCGTATAATAACGAGCTGCGCTGTCGCGTCGATGACGTGGCTCCCCGGGCACGTCGCGACACCGAACAGGAAGGCGAGAAGAGACACATGGGTGATGCTGCCGAGGGATTGATCGATGCCGATGCGCGACTGCAAGAGCGCATGGAGGAGTTGGAGCAGAGCCGCCAGAGCGCGCGGACGAAGAAGCCACGTGTCGATCCCGAGCGCGTGCGCGCGCTCGAGTCGTTGCGCCTCGCACGTGTCGAATTGCAGCGCCAGTTGGAGCTGACCGCCCATCCCGCCCGTCGCGAACAGATCGGCGAAGCCGTTGCGGAGATCGAGCGCCGGCTGGCCGCGATGCAGTAGGGCTCGCTTCGCGCTCAGGGAAGACCGCCGCTTCGGGCAAGTGCGACGGGTGCGCCAGGTACTCGGGTACTTTGGTGCGACTCGGATAGGTGCAACAGGTGCACGTGCGACCGGTGCGTCGGCCGTGCATCCGAGGATTAGCGTCGCTGTCGCACGCCGCTTGCACCCAAATACCTGAGTACCTGTCGCACCCTGGCACCTCTCCTACCGGCGAGCCGGTCCCACCGCGCAGCGGTCCCACCCGAAGGTCCCACTGGGGTAGCCGGTTCGAACGAGGTGGGATCATGGAAATAGGAAGCGCGGTTCCTCGAGACCAAAGGGAGCGAGGAGCGCTCGCGTCGTCGCTGTGACATCGGCCACGAGGTGCGGCGGAAGCCGGGACGTCGGAGGATTGAGGGCCGTCGCGCGGGTGAAGAGTCGCTCGTACGCCTCCGCCATCGGCTCGAGGCGATGGTGTGCTTCCCACCACGCGCGCGCCGCGCGGCCCAAGCGGCGCCGGAGCAGCGGCTCGGCCGTCAGGCGCGCGAGCGCGAGCCGAAGCGAGTGTTGCTCGTCGAGCAGATCGATACTCACGGCTACGGGTTCGCCGTCGTCGAGACCTGCGGCAAGCACGCGCCAGTCGCGTGGGTCGACCGTCGGCACGTCCGTCAAGTGTGTCAGGTCGGAGACGATCGTCGCCTTCGCTGCCGAGAGACATCGCAACCACGAGGCGGAGGTTTCGCGGTTGGTCGGCCACCGAAGACACGAACAGACGTCGCTCGCCGCCAGATACGCCGGTAGGTCCGCGTCGGGCACGAACCCGGCGAGGTGCACCCGATCCTCGCGGACGTGCGCGCGGATATCGCCCCGCACGTCGTAATGTGTCGCTTCGGCGCCAACGAGGAGCACGTGCACACGTGAATCCGCAGCGGCGACCGAGCCGACCGCCGCCAAGAGCTCTGGAATCCGCTTTTCGCGCGTGATGCCGCCAAACGCGGCGATGACGACCGCGTCCGCTGGAATGCCGTGCCGCGCGCGAACGTCCACCGTCTGTCCTCCCCGGCCCGCGGGGTCGCTCGAGGGAGACTGCACGCCCATCTCGATCGCGTCGATGGCGGCGTTGGGATACTGGTGGCTCAGGTCCAGCATGACGCGCCGGTTGTGGACGGCCGAGAGCCGAGCGGCTTCGAGCACGAGCTTCACGAGCGGCCAGTGATGGTAAAGCGATCCGCCTAACCCTGCGGCGACGAGCAGTCCGACCGATGGTGGCGCGGTGGGGTGGTTGGCCTGAAATTCCGCGAGGTAGTCGGCGGTCCGCGGCTTCCAGCGCTTCGTCAGCCAGAGGGCGCGAGCCTGATGCAGTTGCGCGTCGTGCAGGATGACCAGACCGGGGTAGCGGAAGAGATACGCCCACATGTAGTCGTGACACGAGGCATTGCCGAGCTGATAGACGGTCAGGTCGTAGGGTGCGCGCCGATGTTTCCAGACGAAGTCGTGCGCGCTCCAGTTGCCGCGCTCTTCGAGCTGAGGGGCGTGGTCGAGGAAGACGTCGATCGTGTGTCGCGCTCGCAGCAGGAGGAGCAGCTCGGCCGAATACGCCGCGATGCCCGAGGTGCTGGGCGGATAAGGCGAAAACCAGGCGATGCGCACGGGACGGCGGACTCAGCGCATCATACTCGGGTGGGGCGAGGGGTTGGGGCCAGCGGCGTGTGATAGCATGGCCTCGGACTTTGCGAAATCCTTCACAAGCTACGTCGGGGCGCGTCTCCTCGACCGACGCGGACGTCATGTGGCGGTGATTCTTCAGAACGGGTGAGCCATGGAAGGGTGGGGTGGCCTCGCCATCATGATCATCATCGGCGTCGGGTTCGGCGCCGTGTCGCTGGTCATCTCGAACTTCGTCGGCCCCAGGAATCCCACGCCCGAGAAAATGGCGTCGTACGAGTGCGGCATGCCGCCGGTGGGCGACGCGCGTGAGCGCCAGTCGGTGAAGTTCTATCTCGTGGCGATGATCTTTCTGCTCTTCGACATCGAGGTGGCGTTCCTCTACCCCTGGGCGATGGCGCTGCGCGATCTCGGGTGGAGCGGCTTCGTGCAGATTTTCGTCTTCTTCGCAATCCTCCTGGTCGGCTACGTGTACATCTGGCGCAAGGGCACGCTCGATTGGGGGCCGGAGCACGATCCGGCCTACGTGCACCCGGCGCCGCCGGGCCCGGCCCTCGTCAAGAGATATCGTTATGGGACTCGAAACTGATCTCGAAATCCCCGTCCTGACCACGAGCGTCGAGAAGGTTGTCCAATGGGCGCGCCGCTCGGCCATTTGGCCCGTGACGTTCGGGCTCGCATGCTGTGCCATCGAGATGATGGCGATGAGCTGCGGCCGGTATGACATCGCCCGCTTCGGTGCCGAGGTCTTTCGTGGGTCGCCCCGACAATCCGATTTGATGATCATCGCCGGCCGCCTGTCGCGGAAGATGGCGCCGGCCCTGCGCCGCATCTACGATCAGATGCCCGAGCCCAAGTGGGTCATCTCGATGGGCGCGTGCGCGTCATGCGGCGGCGTGTTCGACAACTACGCCATCGTTCAAGGCTCCGACCAGGTCGTGCCGATCGACGTGTACATCCCGGGCTGCCCGCCCCGCCCCGAGTCGGTCATCTACGGCATCGTGCAGCTCCAGAAGAAGATCGACGCCTCGCGAATGTAGCGCGCGCCGAGACCCGAGAGCCGTAAGTTCTCTATGACCGCCGCTGAGATCATCGCCGAGCTCCAATCCGTCATGCCGCACGGCACGTTCGTCGCGGTGACGACGCCCGACGCGGCGGTGACGCCGACCATTCAGGTGCCGGTGGCGCAGCTCATCGACGTTTGTACGGTGCTGCGCGACCGGCCGAGCCTCGAGTACGTCGCGTTCTCCGACGTGACCGCCGCCGACTTCTACCCGGGGCGCGATCCGCGCTTCGATGTCGTCTATCACCTCGTCTCGCCGCATCGCCGCGCGCGCGTGCGGCTGAAGATACGCGTCGCCGGCGGTGAGCCCGTGCCCTCGCTGACGTCGTTATGGCCGGGGGCCGATTGGCCGGAGCGCGAGCTCTTCGACCTGTTCGGCATCGTGTTCGAGGGCCACGCGGATCTGCGCCGCCTGCTGATGCCCGAAGATTGGGAGGGTTATCCGCTGCGCAAGGACTATCCGGTGCAGATCCGCAAGGAGGTGGAGACCTACATGCCGCTTCAGGTGACAGAGGCAGAGTTCAAGGCCAGTCTGGAGCGTGACAGGGTGGTGCGGGTCAAAGAATGAGCCGCGAGCGTGAAGACGTGAAGGCCTGAGGTTGAAGACCGGAAGGCTTGAAGGCTTCAAGCCACCAGGCCCATGAAAACATCGATGCCCGACGCCACCCGCTCGCTCGGCCTCGTCTCCGCGGGCTTGAAGGCCGCCGCCCGTGCTCACGAGGGCATGGTGGCCGCGGCCGACGCGATCGTCGTCGCGGCGGATGCGGTTCGCGGCGCGCTCGGGGCGGAGGGCAGGGTCCTCGCGTGTGGTAACGGCGGCAGCGCGGCCGACGCGCAGCATTTCGTGGCCGAGCTCGTTGGTCGCTTCGTCAAGGAACGTCGCGCGCTCCCGGCTATCGCACTGACGACCGACACCAGCATCTTGACGGCCATCGGCAACGACTACGGCTTCGATCGCGTCTTCGCGCGTCAAATCGAGGCGCTCGGGCGAGCCGGTGACGTGCTCCTCGGCATTACCACGAGCGGCCAGTCCGCAAACGTGCTGCGCGCGTTCGAGGTCGCCGACGCGCGAGGTTTGACGACGATTGCGTTGACGGGGCGCGATGGCGGCGCCGCCGGACAGATGGCGAAGGTGCACGTCAACGTGCCCGAGATGGTGACCGCGCGCATCCAGGAAGTGCACATGACCGTGCTGCACTTGATTTGCGAGCTGGTTGAAGAGGGGTTGGAAGAGCTCTAACGGCAGGCGGCAGGCGGGGTCCGGCCAGGCCCCAAGCCCTACCCCGTCCCTGGCGTGATCTTCGTGAGCTTCGTGATCTTCGTGGCTAGAGTCTGACGATGGCTGAACTGCGCACAGAAACGATGACCGTCAACATGGGGCCGCAGCATCCCAGTACGCACGGTGTGCTGCGGCTGGTGCTCGAGCTCGATGGTGAGACGGTGGTCTCTGTCTCGCCCACCATCGGCTATCTGCACACCGGCATCGAGAAGACGGCCGAGCAGAAGAAGTGGCAGCAGGTGATCCCGCTCGTCGAGCGCATGGATTATCTCGGCGCACAATCGAACAGTCTGGCGTTCTCCCTCTCGGTCGAGAAGCTGCTCGGGCTCGAGATGCCCGAGCGCGTGAATGCGATCCGGGTGCTCATCGCGGAGCTGCAGCGCCTCAGCAGCCACCTGGTATGGTTCGGGACCCATGCCATGGAGATCGGCGCGATCACGGCCATGCTGTATGCATTCCGCGAGCGCGAGCTGCTCATGGACCTCAACGAGCTCCTGGCCGGCTTCCGCTTCTTCCCGAGCTACATCCGCGTGGGTGGCCTGCGCGAAGACATCCCGCGCGGCTACAAGGAAGCCGTGAAGGCATTTCTGGACCGCTTCGTCGTCAAGATCGACGAGTACGAGACGCTCATCACGAAGAACCCGATCTGGATGGATCGCACCCGCGGGGTCGGCGTTATTTCGCTGGCCGACTGCTACAAGTGGGGGCTGTTCGGTCCGATCGCGCGCGCCGCCGGCGGCGACTACGATGTGCGTCGGGCGTTTCCTTACATCGGGTACGACACGTACGAGTTCGACGCCATCGGGGCGTCGAACGGCGATGTCTACGACCGCTATCTCGTTCGCATGGCCGAGATGCGGGAGAGCGTGAAGATCTGCCGCCAGGCGCTCGAGCGCATCACGCCGGCTGGCGAGTGGGCGGTCAACGACCGGCGGATCGTGCCGCCGCCCAAAGACGAGGTCTACACCGAGATGGAGGCGCTAATTCAGCACTTCCTCATCTATTCGCAAGGCTTCAACGTGCCGGCCGGGGAAACCTATGTGCCAGTCGAAGGCGCGCGCGGCGAACATGGCTGCTACGTCGTTTCCGACGGCACCAATCGTCCGTGGCGCGTCCACATGCGCGCACCCAGCCTCATGGCTTGTCAGGCGCTGCACAAGTTCATCGTCGGGGGCATGATTGCCGACGTGATCGCCGTGATCGGCTCGCTCGATGTCGTGATGGGGGACGTGGACCGATGAGCTTTCATCCCGTGATGTCCTACGGCACCGAGCAGTGGCACCGCTCGATGCGCCAGACCCTTCCCGAGGGTCCGGAGTTCCAGTTCACCGCCGAGCGGCGCGAGGAGCTCGAACGGTTCGCGGCGCAGTTTGCGCCCGAGCATCGGCAGTCGTCCATCCTGCACGCGCTCTATCTCGCACAGGAGCAGCAAGGATTCATCACGGCGAACGCGGCGCGTCACGTCGCCGACGTCCTCGGCTGCACCACCGCCGACGTCGAGGACGTGGTCTCCTACTACGTCATGTTCCATCGCACGCCGGTCGGAACGTTCGTGCTGCAGGTGTGCACGACGCTGTCGTGTGCGTTGGCCGGGGCAGAGCGCGTCGTCGAGGAGCTCGAACAGAAGCTTGGCATTCGCGCCGGCGGCACGGATCCCACTGGCCTTTTCACTATCCAGAAAATGGAATGTCTCGGCGCCTGCGATCGTGCGCCGGTCGTGATGGTCAACAACGAGCTCTGGCACGAGGCGCTCACGCCGCGGGCGGCGCCCGCCCTGGTCGATCGAATGCGAGCCCAGGGGACTCGGGCGCTGAACGGGTGTCACCTGGCCATCGAAAGTCGCCCCGAGAGCGAGTGGAAGGACAAGACGACGACACCCGTGCGTCCGACGTCGATGCCCGACTACGAGCCCGTGCTGACCAAGTACGCGTTCACGCCGAACGGCGCCACACTCGACCACTACCTGCAGAACCAGGACGGGTATCAGGGTTTGCGCAAGGCCCTGTCGATGACGCCCGATCAGGTGATCGAGGAGACGAAGAAGTCAGGCTTGCGCGGGCGCGGCGGTGCAGGATTCCCCACCGGACTGAAGTGGCAGTTCGTCGACAAGAAGTCGCCGAAGCCGAAGTTCATGGTCTGCAACGCCGATGAGAGCGAGCCCGGCACCTTCAAGGACCACCTGCTCATGGAGCGCAATCCGCATCTGCTGATCGAGGGTTGCCTCATCGGCTGCTATGCGATCGCCTCGAAGGCCGCCTACCTCTACATCCGCGGCGAGTTCTTCCATCTCTTCCCGGTGCTGCAGCAAGCCATCGACGATGCCCGGACGGCGGGTTACGTGGGCAAGAACGTCCTCGGCACGGGCTTCGACTGTGAGGTCTACCTGCACCGCGGTGCTGGGGCGTACGAGGCGGGAGAAGAGACGGCGCTGCTCGAGTCGCTCGAGGGCAAACGCGCACAGCCGCGATTCAAGCCGCCTTTTCCCGCCTCGCACGGCGCCTGGGGCTGTCCGACGGCGGTCAACAACGTGGAGACCCTGTGCAACGTTCCGCTCATCATGACGCGCGGCGCCGACTGGTTCAGCGCCCTTGGACCGGAAAAAAACGGTGGACCCAAGCTGTTCTGCGTCAGCGGACACGTCAAGCGGCCGGGCGTCTTCGAGGCGCCGATGAAGGTCTCACTGCGTGAGCTGATCTTCGACTACGCGGGCGGCATGCGCGATGGACACACGCTGAAGGCAGTCATTCCGGGCGGTTCGTCCGTGCCGATTCTGATGCCCGATCAGCTCGATATCCCGGCGAGCTTCGATGCCGTGGCGCAGGCGGGCTCGATGCTCGGCTCGGCGGCCATCATGGTGATGGACGAGACGACCGACATGGTCTGGCTTGCCGAGAACCTGCTGCACTTCTATCGTCACGAATCGTGTGGCAAGTGCACGCCGTGCCGCGAAGGCACCGACTGGCTCTACAAGCTGCTCAACCGCATGATGCAAGGCCAAGGATCCGAGCAGGACATCCGCCTGCTGCAGAGCGTGGCCACGAACATTGCCGGCAAGACGCTGTGTGCTTTTGGCGATGCGGCGGCGACACCCGTGCTGACGACGCTGAAGCACTTCCGTCACGAGTTCGAGGCGCACGCAAACGGCGACGCGCCCGAGCCTGCCGACTACCGAGCGAGGCAGGCGGTGGAGACGCACTGAGGTATGGGCTCTCTCATCGACTATCTGACGACGCCGGCGACTCTCGTGTACGGCGCCATCATCGGGACGGTGTTCCTCGGCCTGCAGATCGGCGCCGCGGTGATGGTGTACGCCGAGCGCAAGATTGCCGCGTTCATGCAGCAGCGGATCGGGCCGTGGCGCGTCGGGCCTCGGGGCCTGCTGCAGCCGCTGGCGGACATCCTCAAGCTCGTGTTCAAAGAGGAGTTGAAGCCGAAAGCGGCCGACGCGATGCTCTTTGCGGCCGCGCCCATCATCTCGGTCGCCGCCGCTTACGTCGCGTTCGCACCCGTCCCGTTTGGCGCCGCGACGACGCTCTTCGGCCTGCTCGACGAGCCGATTCCGCTGCTCATTGCCGATATCAACGTGGCCGTTCTGGCGGTCTTCGCCGTGGCCTCGATGGGTGTCTACGGCATCGTGCTCGCCGGCTGGGCGAGCAACAGCAAGTATTCGCTGCTCGGCGGCCTTCGCAGCTCGGCGCAGATGATCAGTTACGAGCTGAGCTACGGGCTGGCGCTGGCGACCGTGGTCCTGATGGCGGGCTCGCTCTCGTTTCGCGAGGTCGTCGACGGGCAGGCGGGGTATTGGTTCGGCGTGATCCCGCGCTGGTATGTCTTCTGGCTGTTCCCGCTGGGATTCATCGCCTTCGCCGTCTACGCGATTGCCGGCATCGCCGAAACCAACCGGGCGCCGTTCGACTTCCCGGAGGCGGAGCAGGAGCTCGTCGCCGGCTATCACACCGAATACAGCAGCATGCGCTTCGCGATGTTCTTCCTCGCGGAGTACATCAACATGATTACGGTGTCGGCCGTGGCGACAAATCTCTTTCTCGGCGGCTGGCACGGCCCGTTCATCCCGCCGGCCTACGGCTGGATCTGGTTCCTCATCAAGCTGGCGGTGCTGCTCTTCTGCTACTTGTGGATCCGATGGACGCTGCCGCGGTTCCGCTACGATCAGTTGATGGCGTTCGGGTGGAAGCTGCTGCTGCCGCTCGCGACGGTCAATTTGCTGCTGACGGCAGCGGGGGTGATCTACTTTGGCCTCTGATCAGCTGCTGTTCTATCTCTTCGCCACGGTCTCCGTGGTCGGGTCACTCCTCGTCGTCGCGCAGCGCAATCCCATCTACAGTGTGCTGGCGATTATTCTGTCGTTCTTCGGCCTCGCCGGTCTCTATGTGAATCTCGAGGCGCCCTTTGTCGCCGTCGTTCAGATCATCATCTATGCCGGCGCCATCATGGTGCTCTTTCTGTTCGTCGTGATGCTGCTGAACGTCCCACGCGAGGATGCGGCGGAGTGGGATCGGTCGCATCCGCTCTATCGGCCCGGTGCCATGCGGATCGGCGGGCTGCTGGCGGTGTTGATGGCGGCGGAGCTCGGGTGGGCGCTCTCGCGTCTGCCCTCGAGCGGGGGCGTGGCCGAGCAGACGGCCGCCGTGTCCGGCGTGCGCGACCTGGGGCGCGTGCTCTTCACCGATTACATGTTCGCCTTCGAGGTGACGTCGATTCTGATCATTGCGGCGATGCTCGGCGCCGTCGTCCTGGCGCGCAAGCACGGAGAATGACGCCATGACGCCGCTCGGCCACTACCTCGTGCTCTCGGGCCTGCTCTTCACCATCGGCGCGGCCGGCGTGTTCCTGCGTCGCAATCTGATTGCGCTCCTGCTCTCGGTCGAGATCATGCTGAACGCCGCCAACCTGGCGTTCGTGGCCTTTGGCCGACAGCTCGGGACGGTCGATGGGCAGATCATCACGTTCTTTGTAATGACGGTCGCGGCCGCGGAGGCTGCCGTTGGATTGGCGCTCGTGATCGGCCTGTTCAGGCACCGTGAGTCGCTCAACCCAGAAGCGTTTACGTCACTCAAGTGGTAGGACGCGAATGACTGCGATGGTGAAGCTGTTAGGGCCGCACAAACCGCACAAAGCCGATCGGGGCGATGTGGCTGATCCCGCCTGCCGCCTGCCGCCGGCCGTGTGCCGGCACCTCAGGCTACGTTTGCTCACCTGGTGACCGGCGTGCTCTCACTGATACCGCTCTTGCCGTTCGTCGGATTCGTGGTCAATGCCGTACTCGGGCGGCGTCTGTCGAAGACCGCCTCGGGCGGCACGGCGTCGGCCGTGATGGTGGGATCGTTCCTCATCGCCGCCTCCCAGGTGTGGGCGCTCGTCAGCCTGCCGGTCGAGAGCCGAGAGATTTCGCAGCGACTGTTCACCTGGATTGCCTCCGGCGACTTCGTCATCGATCTGGCGTTCCGCCTCGATCCGCTCGCCGCGGTGATGATCCTGGTGATCACGGGTATCGGCTCGCTCATCCACATCTACTCGACCGCGTACATGCACGAGGAGACCGACAGCGAGTACGCGCGCTACTTTTCCTATCTCAACCTCTTTGTCTTCTTCATGCTCCTTCTCGTGCTGGGCTCGAACGTTCTCGTGATGTTCGTTGGCTGGGAAGGTGTGGGCCTCTGCTCGTACTTGCTGATCGGCTTCTACTACGAGAGAAAGTCGGCCGCCGACGCGGCCAAGAAGGCTTTTGTCGTCAACCGTGTCGGCGATTACGCCTTCATCCTCGGTACGCTTCTCGCCGTCGTCACGCTCGGCACCCTCGACTTCAAGGAGATGGCGACGCGCGCCTCGACGATGCCGGTCGAGACCACGTTCGGTACGCTCTCCATCATCACGCTGCTGTTCTTCATCGGCGCGACGGGCAAGTCGGCGCAGATTCCGCTCTACACCTGGCTGCCGGACGCCATGGAAGGCCCGACACCCGTCTCCGCGCTCATTCATGCGGCGACGATGGTCACGGCGGGCGTGTACATGATCGCAGCTCGGCTACATGTTTCTTGCGATGGGGGTCGGCGCGTTCGGCGCGGGCATCTTCCATCTGTATACGCACGCGTTTTTCAAGGCGCTGCTCTTCCTCGGGTCGGGCGCCGTCATCCACGCGCTGCACGGCGAGCAGGACATCCGCAACATGGGGGGGCTGAGGAAGGGGCTGCCGATCACCTATTGGACCTTCTTGATTGGCTCGATCGCGATCGCGGGGGTGCCCCCGCTGGCCGGCTTTTTCTCGAAGGACGAGATTTTGTTCGAGACCTTCCGGCATGGCCATCAGGTGCTGTGGGTGATCGGCGTCCTCACATCGCTGCTGACCGCCTTCTATATGTTTCGGCTGGTGTTTCTCACCTTCCATGGCGCATCCCGTCGCACGCACGCCGGCGCCCACACGCCCGAGCCGGGTCACAGTCCGGAGCCGTCGCACGGGCGCTTCGCCGCACCCGCTGCCGCCCCGCTCGACCCTGCCCGGCTTCAGCCTTCCGGGCACGATGCGCACCTTGGGCATGGCGGTCATCTCGAGCACCTGCACGAGGCACCGCCCGCGATGGCCTTTGCGCTGATCGTGCTGGCGGTCGGCTCCATCGGCGCCGGCTGGCTCGGCATCCCGCACGTGCTCGGCGGGCACAACGTGATCGGCACGTATCTCGAGCCGAGCTTCGTGGCTGCCAACTGCCCGCCCGGGGATGCGACGGTGCAGACGGGCGCGCTCGCAGGAATCGCGCTCGAGTCGTGCGAGCCCGGCGATGTCGCGCGAGCCTCGGCCCTCGGTACACCGAGGCGAGGAGAGCCGGCGCTTGCGGCGGCACCGGCGCTGCAGCCGCGCTGGGGTGCACTTCAGCCGCAGCCGACGGAGACGGCGCTACAAACCGGCGAGCCCGCGGTGGAGGCGCACGACGAGACCGCTCTCGAGCTGACGTTGATGACGGTCTCGACCATCGTCGCACTGATCGGCATCGGCATGGCCGCCTTCTTCTATCTGCATCGCCTCGAGCTGACGTCGAGGCTGCAACGGCAGTTTGCGCCCATCCACAGGCTGCTGCTGAACAAGTACTACGTCGATGAGCTGTACGATGCGACCGTGGTCCAGCCGATTCATGTCGTCTCGCGGGAAGGTTTATGGCGCGGCTTCGACGTGCGCCTTGTCGATGGCGCCGTCGATGGGACCGGCCGGATCGTCGCGGGCTTCAGCGCCGTCCTGCGCCTGGTGCAGAACGGCTCGGTGAAGACGTACGCCGCGTCGACATTCCTCGGCGTGGTCGCCATCCTCGCCTACTACATCTGGAGATAGCGCGTCTTGACTGGGTTGCCGCTGCTCACGCTGTCGATTGGGCTTCCTGTGCTCGGGGCGCTCGTCCTGATGTTCATCCAGAATCGCGACGGCGTGCGCGACTCGCTCGTCCGGAACGTCACCCTGGGTGTCTCGCTCGCCACCTTCGCCATCACCTTGCTGCTCTGGGCAGCGTTCGACTCGAGCCCTGCGGCGCCTGCGTTTCAGTTCGTCGAGCGCGCGCCCTGGATTCCGGCGTTCGGCATCGACTACTACCTGGGCATCGATGGCATCAGCCTGCTGCTGGTAGTGCTGACGTCGTTTCTCACCCCTATCGCGTTGCTATCGTCGTGGGAGAGCGTGCACAAGAAGATCAAGGAGTTCTCGATCTTGATGCTGCTCCTCGAAGCATCGATGATCGGCGTCTTCTGCGCGCTCGATGTGTTCCTCTTCTACATCTTCTGGGACTTCGTGCTCATCCCCATGTACTTCCTGATCGGGATTTGGGGCTACGAGCGCCGCGTCTACGCCGCGATCAAGTTTCTGCTCTATACGATGGCCGGGAGCGTGTTGATGCTCATCGCAGTCATCGGCTTGTCGTGGATCCATCAGTCCGCGACCGGTGCCTACAGCTTCGATCTGCTGAAGCTCTACGAGCTCGATATTCCGGCTTCGACGCAGTACTGGTTCTTCCTCGCGTTTGCCATCGCCTTCGTCATCAAAGTGCCGCTGTTCCCGTTCCATACGTGGTTGCCCGACGCGCACGTCGAGGCGCCAACGCCCGGCTCGGTCATCCTGGCGGGCGTGATGCTCAAGATGGGCGCATACGGGCTTATTCGCTATGCGTTCCCGTTGTTTCCGGACGCGGCCCTCTACTTCGCGCCGGGGCTGGCGCTGCTGGCGGTCATCGCCATCGTCTACGGTGCACTCGTCGCGATGGTGCAGCCGGACATGAAGAAGCTGGTGGCATATTCGTCGGTCAGCCACATGGGCTTCGTCGTGCTCGGCATCGCGGCGATGAACGTGCAAGGGGTGCAGGGAGCCGTCTACCAGATGCTGGCGCACGGCGTCAGCACCGGCGGTCTCTTCTGCGTCGTCGGTATGCTATCGGACCGCCGGCATACACGTCTCATCTCGGACTTTGGCGGCCTCAAGAAAGTCATGCCGCGTTTGACGGCGGCGTTTCTCATCATCACGCTGGCATCGGTGGGGCTGCCGGGCCTCAACGGCTTCATCGGCGAGTTCCTCATCATGCTGGGCGGCTTTCGCTGGGATCCACGTTACGTCGTGGTGGCCGGCCTCGGCGTGATCCTGTCCGCGGTTTACATGCTGTGGATGTTCCAGCGGGTCTACTACGGCTCGATCACGCACGAGGAGAATCGCACACTGCCCGATCTCTCGCCACGCGAATGGGGCGTTGTGGCTCCGCTCTGTGCCATGGCCATCTTCATGGGTGTGGCGCCCAACGTGTTTCTTCGGCCGATGGAGCCGGCCGTGTCGCGCATCGTTCAGCGTGTGGAAGCCAATCAGCCGTTGAGGGTGGACGTTGCAGGGAGACGGATAGGACCGCCTTCGGCGGTGGGACCCTTGCGGATGGGAGCGGCTTCAGCGGAGGGACCCTTGCGGGTGGGACCGCCTTCGGCGGTGGGTGGTGAGCGCCGGACGCGCGAGCGAAAGGGTTCGTCCTAGTCATGTTCAACTCCTCGTTCGACGCTGCCATCCCCGCTATCTGCGTGACGCTTGCCGGTCTCGTCGTGATGCTGGCCGAGTCGTTCCGCGGCAAGGACGAGCGTATGCCGCTCGGCGGCCTCGCCATCATCGGCCTGGTTGGTGCCGGCGTCGCGTGCGTGCTGCTGTGGGGAAGAAACACGTCCAGCTTCGGTGTGCTGGCGGCGGACAACTACGCGCTCTTCGTCAATCTCGTGCTCGTCGCGGTCGGCATCCTCACCGTCGTGTTCTCGTCGCAAACTCTCGAGCGCGACCATATCCCGGCCGGCGAGTTCTATGCGTTGATGCTCTTCTCGATCGTCGGCATGATGCTGATGGCGCAGGCCACCGATTTGCTGCTCTTGTTCTTGGCGCTCGAGACCATGTCGATTGCCGTCTATGTGCTCACGGGCATTCGCCGCGATCAGTTGCAAAGCACGGAAGGGGCCTTCAAATACTTCCTGCTGGGCGCCTTCGCCAGCTCGTTTTTTCTCTACGGGATTGCGTTCACTTACGGCGTCGCCGGCAGCACGAGCCTCGACCGCATCGGATCGGTCATCGCGGCGCAGTCGATGAGCGGCAACCCGATGATTCTGCTCGCCGTTGGGCTGCTCATCGTGGGCTTCGGCTTCAAGGTCGCGGCCGTGCCGTTCCACATGTGGTCGCCGGATGCGTATGAAGGTGCGCCCGCGGTCGTCACCGGCTTCATGTCGACGGGCGTGAAGGCGGCAGCGGTGGCGGCCTTCGCCCGGGTCTTTCTCTCGGCGCTCGAGCCGATGGTGGCGAGTTGGTCACCGGTGTTGTGGCTGGTGGCGGCGGCCACGATGATTCTCGGCACCGTGCTGGGCGTCGCCCAGACGAGCCTCAAACGCATGCTCGCCTACTCGAGCATCGCTCACGGCGGTTACTTGCTGGTCGGCCTCGTCGCCGCCAACGACGTCGGCAAGGCGGCGATTCTCTACTACCTCGCGGCATACGCCTTGACCAATCTCGCCGCGTTCGGCGTGATCGCCCTCCTCGGATCCAGGGATCGGGCCAATGACGACCTGCGCGATTACGCTGGCCTGTGGTACACGCATCCCGCGCTGGCGACGCTCATGACGATTTGTCTGCTGTCACTCGGTGGGTTTCCACCCACGGCCGGCTTCATCGCCAAGTGGTACATCTTCACCGCTGCCGTGGGCGCCGGCCACTATGGCCTCGCGATCATCGGCGTGCTCTCGAGCGTCGTCTCCGTCTTCTTCTATCTGCGTATCGTGGTGATGATGTACATGTCGGAGCGCGACGCGCGGCCAGTGCCGCCGCCGCTGACGACTGTCGGCCTCGCCGGTCTTGCCGTGTCAGTCGCCGGCATTCTCTATCTCGGGATCCTGCCGAGTCGCGTGCTCGACTGGGCGCAGGCGTCGGTCTCGACGATCTTCTGACAACAAACCGAAGACCACGAGGTCACGATGGAATGAGGGTTTACCCCTCAGGTTCTTCGTGGCCTTCGTGATCCCCGTGTTGTCTGTTTTCGAGCGATTGCAGGAGCCGCGCGAGCTGTTCGTCCTGGTCCTCGAAGACCGTTCTCAGATCCAGCACCACGCGGTCGGTCTCGATGCGCGCGATGATCGGCGGGTCGAGTGCGCGAAACTGTGCCTCCAGCGCTTCGGGGCCGAGGCCGTCGTGCGCGACCGCCAGCAGCATTGTTGGTAGCTCCACGCCGGGTGCGCTGCCGCCGCCGACGGTGCTGACGCCGGCGATGATCTCGGCCGACCAGCCGTTCTTCACGAGCCGCTCGCGCAGCGCTTGCGCGCGTGACGCGATGTGCGATGCAGGCATCCGGATCATCCGCATCACCGGTACGCGATCGTCGTGTCGGCCGGCGACATACTCGAGCAGCGTGCCTTCCAGCGCGGCCAGTGTGAGCTTGTCGACGCGAAGCGCACGCATCAGCGGGTGACGCCGCAGCCGTTCGACCAGTGCCGTTCGTCCAACGACGATGCCGGCCTGCGGCCCGCCGAGCATCTTGTCGCCACTGAAGCACACGAGGTCGGCACCTGCCGCGATCGAGGCGGCGACCGCCGGTTCGTGCGCGAGGTCAGCCACGAGGTTGCCGGAACCGAGGTCTTCGACGAGCGGTAGGTCGCGCTCGTGCGCCGTGGCGGCGAGCGCAGCCAGCGACGGCTGCTCGGTGAACCCTTCGATGCGGAAGTTGGATCGGTGGACACGAAGAACCATCGCCGTTCGCCCGTGAATGGCCGCGGTGTAATCCGAGAGCCGGGTCCGGTTCGTGGTTCCGACTTCGCGCAACGTGGCGCCCGATTGCGCCATCACGTCGGGGATGCGGAAGCCGCCGCCGATTTCCACCAGTTCGCCGCGTGAGATGACGACCTCGCGTCCGTGGGCCAGAGCGGCAAGCGCGAGGAGCATCGCCGCGGCGTTGTTGTTGGCCACGAGCGCGGCCTCGGCGCTGGTGAGCGTCGTGAGCAGCGCCTCGGCGTGTCCATGACGCGAGCCGCGCACTCCGCGCGCAAGATCGTACTCGAGGTTCGCGTAGCCTCGCGCGACGCTGACAACCCGCTCGAGCGCTCCGGGGCCGAGCGGCGCCCGCCCGAGATTCGTGTGCACGACGACGCCGGTTGCATTGATCACGGCACGTAGCGACCCGGAGAATTGCTGTCGCAGACGATCGGCCGCGGCAGCGACGATGCGCGTCTCGGCCTGCGCTTCGCTGAGCGTCTCGCCCGCCTGCATCAAGACGCGCACGGCATCGGCTTCCGAGCGGAGTGCGTCCACGGTGGCACGACGGCCGTGTACGGCTTCGAGCGCCTGCACGCGCGCGCGCTGGCGCAGTTGCTCGATCGAGGGAATGACGCGGTAGTCGGGCATGGGTTCAATGGCTAGTGTCCCGTTACAGAATTACGTGAAATAATTATGGCGGTCTGGGCGTATTGCTCTATAAGGAGGCGAGCATGCGCACAGGCCGTCCACGAACGCTCCTCATGATCACTACCGACGAACGACGACAGCTCGAATCGCTCGCGCATCGATCCCACAGCGCGCCCCAGGTGGCGCGCCGCGCCCGGATTATCCTCGCGTGTGCCGACGGACGCCCGACGACGACCGTCGCGAAGCGACTGCACCTGTCCGCGACGACGGTGTGCAAGTGGCGGACGCGCTTTGTGTGCGACCGGATCGACGGGCTGTACGACGAGTCGCGCCCCGGTGCGCCACGGCAGATCACCGACGAGCAGATCGAGCACGTCATCATTCGAACGCTGGAAAGCACGCCGCGCGGCGCGACCCAGTGGAGCACGCGGGGGATGGCCAAGGCGAGCGGCCTGAGCAACGCGTCGATCAGCCGGATCTGGCGCGCCTTCGGCTTGCAGCCGCATCGCACGGAGACCTTCAAGCTGTCGAAGGACCCGTTGCTGATCGATAAAGTCCGCGACATCGTCGGGTTGTACATGCAGCCGCCGGACCACGCGGTCGTGCTCTGCGTTGACGAAAAGTCGCAGATTCAGGCGCTCGACCGCACGCAGCCGCTGCTGCCGATGCGGCCGGGCCAAGTGGAACGCCGCACGCATGACTACAAACGACACGGCACGACTACCCTGTTTGCCGCACTCGATGCGAAGACCAGCAAGGTCATCAGCCAGTTCCATCGTCGCCATCGATCGACCGAGTTTCGGCAGTTCCTCGACGCGATTGACGCCCAGGTCCCCAAGGAGCTGGACGTCCATGTGGTCATGGATAACTACGGTACTCACAAAACGCCGCTCATCAAGAATTGGCTGCTCAAGCGCCCGCGCTTCCACGTGCACTTCACCCCCACGTACGGCTCGTGGCTGAATCTGGTCGAGCGCTGGTTTGCCGAGCTCACCACCAAACAGCTGCGCCGCGGCGCGCACCGCAGTGTGGCCCAGCTCGAATCCGCCATCCGCGAATTCATCGAGGCGCATCACGCCGATCCGAAGCCGTTCGTCTGGACCAAAACGGCCGATGAGATCCTGGCGAGCATCGCTCGCTTCGCCCAGCGGACACTGGACGCCCAGACCGCTGGAATTATTTCGCGAACCAAAGTAACGGGACACTAGTGAATCCTAGCTCGCCCGGGTAATGCAGAAGCACGAGAATCTCCTCGTCGACCGTGAGGTCAGTCCGTTCTACCAGCAGAATCGATTCGAAAGCACCCACGCACGGCACGTCGAACTGC